>CAYTBD010000042.1:0-12005 GCA_964435755.1 uncultured Rhodobacterales bacterium | reverse complement strand
CCGCATCGAGTTTGAGCCACTTCACCCGCTCCACCGGCCCCTTGATCTCCCGGGCCGCGCACCGCATCGTCCGTCGGGCGGAAGCGGGCTGCGTCCGTCCCGACCCGAACCGCGAGCCGCAAGTGACCCGCTACATCGACCTTCTCGAACGCGACGAGCTGCGCGCGGCGGGTATCCCCGAGCCGTGGCACCTCGGCCGCGCCGACCGGGTGCGGTTCCACGAACTCGATGCCCTGAACCACGTCAACAACGCGACCTATCTGACGTGGTTCGAGACGTTCCGGGTGGCCTACCTGATCCGGAACCGGATCGGCTACTTCGACTCCGGCGCGCCGGTCATCGTCCTGAAGACGGCGCGGATCGACTACCGCCGCCCGCTGCTCGTCGACGAGGACTATATCGTGACCGGGCGCACGGTGAGCCTGCGGCGGACGAGCTTCGTGATGGACTACGCCGTCTTCACCGGCGGCGAGATCGCCGCCAGCGGGGATGCGGTGCTCGTGCTGCTCGACGCCGATGGCGAGACGCGGCGCCCCCTGTCCGACGAGATGCGCCGCCGGATGATCGAAGAGGACGGCGCGACCGCGGCGTGACGGGGCGGCCCCGTCACGCCATCCGGATCACTCCTGGATCGCCGCCAGATACTCGATCAGCGCCAGGATGCGCGTCCGAACGAAGGCCTGCTCGTCGGCATCGCTGTAGTCCCAGCCGAGCATCTCGGGCGCATCCATGGAATAGCGCATCCCCCAGGCGGGCATGTCGCGCGTGCCATGGATGCCGGACGTTTCCGTCCCGTCGATCAGGGCGTAGAGCGAGGATACCGGGAAGACGCCGTCGTTGTTCTTCTGGAATTGGGTCAGGTCGGGAAGCGATTGCTCGAGGAAGCCCGCGATCGGTCCGTCGCCCTTGCCCGCCGGCCCATGGCATTGGGCGCAGCTGTTCATGTACTCGGCCTGGCCGAACGAATAGTCCTGAGCGCCGGCCATGACTGGCAGGACGAGCGCAAGGGCTGCGGAAGACAGGAATCGGATAGCCATGAGGATCCTCCCAACTGGCATGTGTCCCGTTGCGAGATTACGGCTCCGGGGCTGCCGCGGGCTGACAATAGTCAACGGATCGTGCCGAATTCGCCGCGTCGGCGAGATGCCGCTTCGGTAGCGTTGACCCTTGCGAAATCAGTGACTTGACCCCCCGTACGGCCTCGGCCACCTACCCGGAGTGCTGCCGGATGAAGGCCACGAGTTGCTCGGTCGAGGGATCCATCCCGTCCTTTTCGATCTCGCCCGAGACGATCGGCTCGAGCCCCTTGGCGAGATCCTTGCCAAGCTCGACCCCCCACTGGTCGAAGGAGTTGATCCCCAGCATCACCCCCTCGACGAACACCCGGTGCTCGTAGAGCGCGATGATCTGCCCCAGAACGAACGGCGTGAGCTTGGGATAGACCAGCGTCGTCGACGGCCGGTTTCCCGGAAACACCCGATGCCGCGCCTGCCGCTCGAGCTCTTCGCCCTCGAACCCCCTGGACGCCATGATCGCCCGCGCCTCGTCGCGCGAGCGGCCCTTCAGAAGCGCCTCGGACTGGGCGAGGCAATTGGCGACCAGAAGCCGGTGCTGGTGCGCCAGTTCCTCGTGATGGCCCTCGGCGCCGATCATGAACTCGCAGGGAACGACGCGGGTGCCCTGGTGGATGAGCTGGAAGAAGGCGTGCTGGCCGTTGGTGCCCGGCTCGCCCCAGACGACGGGGCCCGAGTCGACGTCGAGATCGGCCCCGTCCATCGAGACCCGCTTGCCGTTCGATTCCATCTCGAGCTGCTGGAGATAGGCCGGCAGCCGCAGGAGCCGCTGTTCGTAGGGCAGAACCGCCCGGGTCGCGTGACCGCAGCCCTGATTGTGCCAGATCCCGACGAGGGCGAGCATGACCGGCAGGTTCTCCAGCGGCGCGGCCGACCGGAAATGATCGTCCATCGCCTGCCCGCCGCGCAGGAAGGCCCGGAACGCCTTGGCGCCCACGGCGATCATCAGCGAAAGCCCGATCGGCCCCCAGACGGAGTACCGCCCGCCGACCCAGTCCTCGAAGCCGAACACCCGGTCCGGGTCGATCCCGAACGCGCGGGTCCTGTCGGTGGCGCTCGACAGCGCCGCGAAGTGGTCGCCCGCCCTGTCGCGGCCGACCGTCTTCGCGATCCAGGTCCGCGCGGTCTCCGCATTCGTCATCGTCTCGATCGTGGTGAAGGTCTTCGACGCCACGATCACCAGAGTCGAGACCGGATCGAGCTGCGACAGGGTGTCGTGGACATGCGCCCCGTCCACGTTCGAGACGAAATGGCAGCGCGGCCCGTCGTGATAGGGCGCGAGCGCCTGCACCGCCATCGCGGGCCCCAGATCCGACCCGCCGATCCCGATGTTGACGATATCGGTGAAGCGCCCGCCGCTCCCGGTGCAGATCTCGCCCGAACGGACACCTTCCGCGAAAGCCTCCATCCGCCGCAGCGTGTCGAGCACCCCCGGCATCACGTCCTGCCCGTCGACCTCGACAGGTCCGCCATCGAGATTGCGGAGCGCGGTGTGCAGCACCGCCCGGTGCTCCGTCTCGTTGATCTTGTCGCCCCGGAACATCGCCGCGCGCCGTTCGGGCACGCCCGCCGCCTCGTACATCGAGATCAGCAGGTCGCGCGCCTCCGCGTCGAGCGCCGTCTTCGCATAGTCGAACAGGAGATCTCCCGCGCGGATCGAGAACGCCTCGGCCCGCTCCGCGTCGAAGAGATCGAGGATCCTGCGTCCGGCGGCACGCTCCGCCGCCTGCTTCAGCCGGGACCAGTCCATTTTCGTCACTCCGCCCAGTGCACCGTGAGGTCCGACCAGACCGCACGGATCGGGGCTTCCTTCGGGGTCAGTTGCGCCGCCGCCTCGAGCGCCGCGCGCTTCGCGGCGCCGGTGATGACAAGGTGCTTGGACATCGCCCCGTCGAGCACCGGCGCCGTCAGCGTCACGCGCGCCTCGGGCGCGCCCGGCGCCCGCATCGCCATGACCGGGGGCGCCCGGTCGGAAAGGGCCTCCTCGAGACGGTCGGCGCCGGGAAACAGCGAGGCCGTGTGCATGTCCTCCCCCATCCCCAGCAGCAGCACCGAGAGGGGAAGCTCCGCCTCCACGGCCTCGCCGATCTCCTCGAGCCGGTTCTCGGGTTCCGGTGCCGCCAGATAGAACGGAATGAACCGCGCCGCGGCGGCGCGGTGGGTCAGCAGGCGCTGCTTGACGAAGCGCGTGTTGGAGCGGGGCGACTCCCCCGGCACCCACCGCTCGTCGGTCAGCATGACATGCACCCGGCCCCAATCGATGTCGGCGGCGCAGAGCGCGTCGAAGACCGGCCCGGGCGTGGTCCCGCCGGGGACGGCGAAGGACGCCCGGTCGTTGCGCATGAGAAAGGAATTGAGCTCGCCCGCCAACCGGTTCGCGAGGTCGATCATCATCATCTCGGCATCGGGATACTCGACGAGCCTCACGGCCTGATCTCCCTCCAGCGGCGTCCGTCCTTGTGGAGAAGCATCAGCGCGTCCTCCGGCCCCGCGGTTCCCGGATCGTAGACTTTCGGACGATCGCCGCGCTTCTCCCAGCCCTCGATCACCGGGTCGGTCCAGGCCCAGGCCGCGACGACCTCGTCGCCGCGCATGAACAGCGTCTGATTGCCCCGGATCACGTCCATGATGAGCCGCTCGTAGGCGTCGGGCACGTCGGAGGCGTTTTCGCCCAACGCATCGGCGAATGTCATGTCGAGCGGCACCTCGATAAGACGCATCCCCCCCGGCCCGGGCTCCTTGATCGTGACCTTGAGGTCCATCCCCTCGTTCGGCTGGAGGCGGATCGTCAACTCGTTGGCGTTGTTGCCCGCGTCCTCGTCGAAGATCGAATGCGGCGGCTCCTTGAAGCGCACGGCGATCTCGGACACGCGCGCCTTCATCCGCTTGCCGGTGCGGAGATAGAACGGCGTGCCGTTCCAGCGCCAGTTCGCGATCGCGATCTTCATGGCGACGAAGCTTTCCGTGGTGCTCCTCGGGTTCTCGACGTCGTCGCGGTAGGACCCCTGCCCGTCCGCGCCGCCATACTGCCCCCGCACGATGTCGGCCGGGTCGACCGGCTGCAGCGCGCGGATCACCTTGAGCTTCTCGTCGCGCACGGCGTCGGGATCGAACTTCGCCGGCGGCTCCATGGCGATCAGGCAGAGAAGCTGCATCATGTGATTCTGCACCATGTCGCGCATCGCGCCGGAGGTGTCGTAGTAGCTGCCGCGCCCGCCGACGCCCACGGCTTCGGCGACGGTAATCTGGATGTGGTCGACGAACTGGGCGTTCCAGAGCGGCTCGAACAGGATGTTGCCGAAGCGCACCGCCATCAGGTTCTGGACGGTCTCCTTTCCCAGGTAGTGGTCGATCCGGTAGATCTGCGCCTCGTCGAAATACTGCGCGAGGGTCCGGTTCAGCTCCCGGGCGGAGGCGACGTCGTGGCCGAACGGCTTCTCGACGACGATCCGGCACTTCGGGCCGGCGATGCCGTTCTCGTGCAGCCGCTCCGCCAGCGCCCCGAACAGCGACGGCCCCACCGAGAAATAGAAGGCCCGGATCACGTCGCGGTCCATCAGGTCCGCGAGCGCCGCCCAGCCGTCGGTGCCGGTCGCGTCGATGGCCACGTAGTGAAGCCGTCCCGTGAACTCCGCGATGGAGCCGTCGTCGTGGAACTTCTCGGGCAGGAATTCGCGGATCGCCCCGGCGATTTCGCGGCGGTAGTCGTCGTCGGACATCTCGGTCCGGGCCGCCCCGATCACCCGCGCCTCCGGCGGGATCTGCCCGGCGGTGAAGCGCCGGTAGAGGCCCGGCAGGATTTTCCGGCGGGCGAGGTCTCCCGTGCCGCCGAAGATCACGAGGTCGAACGGGTCGACCGGGATGACGCGCGAAACCATCTGAATGTCCCTTGGCATACCCTTCACCGAGGTCCGTTAGCGCTAACGAGCCCCATCGCTCCTTACTGGCGCAGCGGGGGGGAGTCTACCACCGGCACGGACATTCTCAATGCGGGCGTTGCCGCGTCACTCCCGCTCGGCCCGACCCCGCCGGTCACGCCTCCAGTTCGGCGTCCCAGTAGAGGAAGTCGAGCCAGGTTTCGTGAAGATGGTTCGGCGGAAACCTGCGCCCCATGTTGCGCAACTCTTCCGCGCCCGGCTGCCGCGGCGGCCGGCGCAGCGTCATGCCGACCTGCCGCAGGCTCTTCGAGCCCTTGCGCAGGTTGCACCCCGAGCAGGCCGCGACGACGTTCTCCCAGCTGGTCACGCCGCCGCGCGACCGCGGGATCACGTGGTCGAAGGTCAGATCGCCCCGCGCGCCGCAGTACTGGCAGCAGAATTCGTCCCGCAGGAAAAGATTGAAGCGCGTGAAGGCCACGCGCTTCTGCGGCTTGACGTAGTCCTTCAGCACGACGACCGAGGGAATGCGGATCTCGGTCGAGGGACTTCGCACGATCTCGTCGTACTGGGCCACGATGTCGACCCGGTCGAGCCAGGCCGCCTTCACCGCCTCCTGCCAGGGCCAGAGCGACAGCGGGTAATAGGACAGCGGGCGATAGTCGGCGTTGAGAACCAGTGCCGGATGGTGCCTGAGCGATGTCGGCTCCCGCACGAAACTCGTCCTGAAATCTCCGTCCATTCTCGACTCCGCTCCCGTCCTGTCTGCCTTGTCCGGCACCAGGGCGGGACGCACCCGCCCCCGACATGCCGGAACTATATATGGCGTCGCCCTGCTGGCAAGCCCCACAAATCCGGTGTTCGTGACGCAGCGGTAGACAAGATTTTCAACAGGAGTATGACGGTTATCCACATTGCGTCCACATCGCGTGACAGCCGCCCTCCGGCTCGGCTACCCTGCCGCCATGACCCCGGACGCTCCTGCCCTGCGCGGCATCCTCGAAGCGGCGCTCTATGCGCGGGACCTCGATGCGGCCGAAGCCTTCTACGGCGGCCTGCTCGGGCTCGAGCGCGTCACGCGCGCCGGGGATCGTCACGTCTTCTTCCGCGTGGGCGGGACGATCCTCCTGATCTTCAATCCCGAGGAGACCGCGCATGCCAATCCCGATGCGCGGCTTCCGGTTCCCCCGCACGGCGCCCGCGGCCCCGGGCACGTCTGCTTCGCCGCGACGCGGGCGGAAATCGACGGCTGGCGCGACAGGCTGGAGCGGGCCGGGATAGGGATCGAGGCCGATTTCGAGTGGCCGAACGGCGCGCGGTCGGTCTATTTCCGCGATCCGGCGGGCAATTCGATCGAAATGGCCGAACCGGCGCTGTGGTTCTAGTCGTTGAGGCCGAGCTTCTCGCGCATGAAGGACAGCGCCACCGACAGCCCGTCCGGGGCGATGCCGTGCGCGGTGCCCGTCATGACGTGGGCGTAGGTCTCGAAGCCGGCCTGCGTCAGCGCATCGCCCGCTTCGCTGAGGGAGGCCACCGGCACGATGTCGTCGGCGTCGCCGTGGACCAGAAGGACCGGCGGTTTCGAGATCGCCTCCTCCGCAAGGCGCTCCGGCTCCAGCAGACGGCCCGAAAATCCCACGATGCCCGCCACGGGCTCGGCGCGGCGCGGGGCGACATGCAGGCTCATCATCGTCCCTTGGGAGAACCCGAAAAGCACCAGTTGCGAGGGCGGTATCGCCTCTTCCTCAAGTACCGTCCCGATGAAGGCGTCGAGCATGTCGGCCGACGCATTGCGCGAGGCCGTCGCCGCCGCCTCGCTCGATCCGTCGAGCCACGGGATCGGGAACCACTGGTAGCCGGCCGGATTGCCGACGCAGCGCTCGGGCGCGTCCGGCGCGACGAAGACGGTGTCGGGCATGTGCGGCGCCAGGGGCTCGGCGAGCCCCAGAAGGTCGGCGCCGTCCGCGCCGTAGCCATGCAGGAAGATCACGACCGATCCCGTGTCGCCGGACGCGGAGGCGCGCCGCTTCGATGTCAGTCCGTCCGTCACCTGATCCCCTCCCGCTGTTTCGCCACCCGGTAGTAGGCCCAGAGAAGCCGCGCCGCAACGCCCCGCCACGGCGACCAGGGCGCGGCCATCTCGCGCAGGGCGCGTTCGGTGGGGCGTTGGTCCAGCTCGAAGAGCATCCGCGCCGATTCCTGCAGCGCGAGATCGCCCGGACAGATCACGTCGGCGCGGCCGAGCGAGAACATGGCGTAGATCTCGGCGGTCCACCGCCCGATCCCCGGAACCTCGACGAGCGTTTCGATGACCTCTTCGGTCGGCACCTCCCGAAGCGCGGGATAGGGCAGCCGCGCGGCGGCGAGCGCGCGGGCATAGCGGATCTTCTGCCGGGAAAGGCCGCAGGCGCGCAGCTCGTCGTCGGAGGCCGCCAGCAGCTTGCGCGGCCCGGTGTAGCCCGCGCTCTTCAGCCGGCCCCAGATCGCGTCCGCGGCGGCGACCGAGACCTGCTGGCTGACGATCGCGTCGAGCAGGGCGGCGAATCCGTCCTTCCGGCGGCGCAGCGGCAGCGGTCCCGTCCGCTCGAGCGCATGGGCGAAGCGCGGCTCCCGCGCGGCGAGCCATTCCGCGCCCTCGGCGACGCATGCGGGCGTCTCGATGATCCGTCCGACGCTCAGAGCCGCCTCCTCACCCAACTCATCACCTCCGACACCGTCTCGGCGCGCGGCGCCTCGGCCTGCGGCGGCCGGCGCACCAGCCCCACCCTCAGCCCGAGCCGCCGCGCCGCGTCGAGCTTGGGGCTCTCCTCCACCCCGCCCACGTTCGGCAGAACGATCCAGTCGAGCTCCAGCGAGGTGTAGAGACGCCGCTCGGTATCATGGGTGAAGGGTCCGCGGTCGTAGAGAAAGTTCCAGGCGGGTCTCGCGGAGACGCGCGGCATCCGCTCGCGCAGGCGGCAGAAGACGACGCGCCCGCAAAGATGCCCCAGCCGGTCGTTCCCCCGGCCATCGGTATCGATCATGAGCCGCGCGCCGTCGGGCACCTTCTCCTCGACCTCCCCGCAGTGATTGAGGAATGTCCACCGGTCGTCGGGCCCCGGCATCCACTGCGGCCGCTGGAACCGCAGGTAGGCGATGCCGAGGTCCGTCGCCGCCCGCTGCGCCCGGTCCGAGATCCGCACGGCGAAGGGATGCGTCGCGTCGAGAACGGCCTCGACGCGCTCCTTCCGGAGCCAGTCGCGGAACGCCTCCTCGCTGCCCCAGCCGCCGATCCGTGTCGGCAGGCCGAGCGGCACCGGCGACCGCGCGGCGCGGGCGAGCGAGGCTGTCGTGATGAGCCGCGTCTCGCGCGCGAGGCTCGCCGCGATATGGGCCGCGTCCGACGTGCCGGCGAGGAGCAGAAGCCTCATGACCGGGCACCGGCACGGCGGGAGACCGCCGCTCCTTGAAGCGTCGCCCCGGCTGACGGCACATGCATTCCGTACGACGCCATTGTTTCGCAGAGGTGCCTGCACCGAGGTCCGCCGCGCACGGATCCTCCGGCTCTCGCACCGCTTCCCTTCCTGTTCGCCGTATTCCACGGCATACCATATCCCATCCCGCCACGATTTCCAGAACCACGCAGGGCGTCTGCGGCTTACCGCCTCGCTTGCAGCCGCCGCCGCGCGGGACTAAGCCAGGCGGCATGACCTCGATCCCCGCCGACAGCCGCGCCAGGCGCAACGTGACCGTCCTCGTGGCGGCGCAGGCGATTCTCGGCGCGCAGATGCCGATGATCTTCACGATCGGCGGGCTCGCGGGGCAGACCCTCGCCTCCAACGTCTGTTTCGCGACCTTGCCGATCTCGCTCATCGTGCTCGGCTCGATGCTGTCGGCCACCCCGCTTTCGGCCTTCATGCAGCGCTTCGGGCGCAAGGCGGGGTTCTTCGTGGGCGCACTCGGCGGCACCGTCGGCGCCGCCATCGGCGCCTGGGGCCTGATGACGTCGAGCTTCACGCTGTTCCTGATCGGATCGCTCTTCACCGGGATCTACATGTCGGCGCAGGGCTTCTACCGATTCGCGGCGGCGGACACCGCGTCCGACGTGTTCCGGCCCAAGGCGATCAGCTACGTCATGGCGGGCGGGCTCGCCTCGGCGATCATCGGGCCGCAGCTCGTGAAGGTCACGGCCGATTCGATGGTCGTGCCCTTCCTCGGCACCTACCTCGCCGTCATCGGGCTCAACCTCGCGGGCGCGCTGCTCTTTCTCTTCCTCGACATCCCCAAGCCACCCGTGCCCGGGGCCGACGCCCCGAAAGGCCGGAGCCGATGGGAACTGCTGACCACCCCGCGCGTCGCGGTGGCGATCATCTGCGCGATGGTCTCCTACGCGCTGATGAACCTCGTGATGACCTCGACGCCGCTCGCCGTCGTCGGCTGCGGGTTCGAGACGGGCACCGCGGCCGATGTCGTCTCGGCGCACGTGCTCGCCATGTTCGCGCCGTCCTTCGTCACCGGACACCTCATCGCCCGGTTCGGGGTGGAACGGATCGTGGCGCTCGGCCTCGCGATCCTCGCCGCCGCGGGGGTCGTGGGGATCGCCGGTGTGGAACTCGAGAATTTCTACATCGCGCTCATCCTGCTCGGCATCGGCTGGAACTTCGGCTTCATCGGGGCGACCGCCATGCTCGCCTCCGCGCATGCCCCGGAAGAACGCGGGCGGGTGCAGGGCATGAACGACATGATCGTCTTCGGCTGCGTGACGGTGGCGTCTCTGGCGTCCGGCGGGCTGATGAACTGTTCGGGCGGCACCCCCGAGGCCGGCTGGGCCGCCGTGAACCTCGCGATGATCCCGTTCCTCGCGCTCGCGGGCGGGGCGCTCATCTGGCTGGTGATGCGCCCGAAGGAAGACCTGACGCTCTCTACCACCGACCGGTGAGGCTCAGCGCCAGCACGCCCGCGCGCTTCCGGAATTCCGACAGCCTGAGCGTCCCCGCGGGGACACGGCCCGGATCGGCCGCCGCCTGCCGCAGGATCGGTGCCGCCTGCCAGCCCGGGTAGAGCGCGGGCGCCGCCCGGGGATCGAGCCCGTATCTGGACCGGCGCGCGCGGGCGATCCGGTCGAGCCCCTGCCGCGCGAGGGTCTGCACCGCGCCGGGCCGTCCGTCGGGCAACGGCTTGCGGCCCCGCGCCTCGAGCTCGGGGATCGCGCGAAAGAACGCCGCCAGGCCGGCGCCCCAGCCGAAATCGCGCACGACGGGCTCGGCCTCCGCACCGGCGCCGAGGGCGCGCGCGGCCGCCCACATCAGCCCCGCCGCCGTCGCGTCGATGTAGTCCTCGAACTGCGCCGCGTCCCCGAAGGCGTCCTTGTAGACGTCCCACCGCCGCGCCGCGACCGCCCGGTCGAGAATCGCCGCGCCCTCGGCGTCGATCACGGCGGCCAGCGGCCCGACGACCTCGTGCGCCCGCGGCGGCCTGCCCTCGCCGATCTCTTGCAGCGCCTCGCGCCACCACTGGAGCCGCATCTCGGCGATCATCGGCTCCTCGGTGACCCAGGGCGCGCGCGAGATCTCCACGTTGAAGGCGTGGATCGGGAACAGGACCGCGCGCGCCTCGGGCGGCGCGGCCATCGCCGCGTTGAACCTGTCGGGGTCGGCGCGGGCCACCAGCTCGGCTGTGGCCGCGACGCTCATGCCGGGCGGGCCACCACGAGAAGGTAGCCGGTCTCGCGCTTCACCTTGCGCCAGAGCGACGCCTCGGCCTCGGCCATGTCGAGCGCCGGCGTCACCTCCGGGCCCGCGTCCCCGCGAAGACGCCCGGCCCGCTCCAGAAGCGGCCCGTAGTAGTTCTCCCACGCCGCATCGGAGAGCCGGCGGTCGCCGATGACGCGATAGCCGGCCGCCTCGACCTCCTCCAGCAACTCGTCGCGGGGACGGGCGACGTAGCCCTCCCAGAATGCCCGTGCCTCCTCGGAGGCGTCGTCGGTGAAGAGACACGGCTCGGAAAAGGCGATGGCCCCGTCCACCGCGAGACGGCCCCGGAACGCGGCGAGCCCCGCGGCGACGCCGAGGAAATAGAGCGCCCCGGCGCACCAGATGAAGTCGAACGGGCCTTCCTGCACGCTCATGTCGCCTTCGACGGCCGCCACCCGGTCCTGCGGAAACCGCGCACGGACGGCGGCGACGAAGGGGCCGTGGGCGTCCACGGCGGTGACATGGGCGCCCTCCACTTCGAGAAGCGTCCCTGTGTCGCCGCCCGGCCCCGACCCCGCGTCCAGGATCCGCGCGCCGGGCTTCACCCGCGCGCACTCCAGCGCCCAGCGGACGTCATCGGGCTCTCCCGGACCTTCGCGCGGCAACTCGTTGTGAAGTCTGAAAAATCCGTCTTCCATGCCTTACTCCGCAGCGCGGCCCGCGGCCTCCGCCGCATCCCGCACCAGTTTCCAGTTGATCGCGTCGAGCAGCGCCTCGAAGGAGGCGTCGACGATGTTGGGCGAGACGCCCACGGTCGACCACCGACGCCCCGCGCTGTCCTCGCTGTCGATGATGACGCGGGTGACGGCCTCGGTTCCGCCTTGCGTGATCCGCACCTTGAAGTCGACGAGGCGCATGTCGTCGATGAGGCGCTGGTACGGCCCGAGGTCCTTGGCCAGCGCCTTGGCCAGCGCGTTGACCGGGCCCCGGTCCGAGCCGGCGTCATCCAGCGACTCGCTGACCGACAGCTTCTTTTCGCCGCCCACCTTCACCACCACGACGGCCTCCGACAGGCTGACCATCCGGTCGTACTTGTTCTTGCGCCGCTCGACGGTGACCTTGTAGCGCTTGACCTCGAAGAACGCGGGCAGGAGGCCCAGCGCGCGCCGCGCGAGGATCTCGAAGCTGGCCTGCGCGGTGTCGTAGGAATAGCCGTCTGCCTCGCGCGCTTTCACCTCTTCCAGGATGCGGGGCAGTTCGGGGTCGTTGCGGTCGACCGCGAGCCCCGCCTCGGTCAGCCGCCCGCGCAGGTTCGACAGCCCCGCCTGGTTCGACATCGGCACCACGCGGGCGTTGCCCACGCGCGCCGGATCGACGTGTTCGTA
>CAYTBD010000041.1:0-12012 GCA_964435755.1 uncultured Rhodobacterales bacterium | reverse complement strand
GCACGCGGAAGGCGAGATCCTCGAGTTCCTCGCGCATCCACTGCATGCCCATCCGGCCCGCGAGCGGCGCGAAGATGTCCATCGTCTCGCGCGCCTTCTGCACCTGCTTGTCGGACCGCATCGACTTGATCGTGCGCATGTTGTGCAGCCGGTCGGCGAGCTTGACGAGGATGACCCTGAGATCCTTCGACATCGCCATGAAGAGCTTGCGGAAGTTCTCCGCCTGTTTCGACTCGAGCGACGACAGCTGCAGGTTGGTGAGCTTCGTCACGCCGTCGACGAGTTCGGCGATCTCTTCGCCGAACGTCGCCCGCACGTCGGAATAGGTCGACCGGGTATCCTCGATCGCGTCGTGAAGAAGCGCCGTGACGATCGTCGCGTCGTCGAGCTTCATTTCCGTCAGGATCGCGGCGACCGCCACGGGATGCGTGAAATAGGGCTCGCCGGAATGGCGCAGCTGGCCCTCATGCATGCGATCGCCGTAGGCGTATGCCTTGCGGATCAACGCTTCGTTCGTCTTCGGGTTGTAGTTGCGGACCAGATCGATCAGGTCATCGACGTCGATATGCATCCGGTCCGCCCTGGGATCAGGCCCGGTCAGCCGCGCTCCTGAGCTTCCATGAGCGCTCGGAGCAGCTTTTCCTCGGACATGTCGTCCTCGGCCGGCTTGTCGTGATCGGACCCCATGAGGAGCGCCATCGCGTCCTCTTCGGGCTCGTCGACTTCGATCTGGGTCTGATAGCTCTCGATCATCCGCTCGCGGAGGTCGTCGGCCGACTGGGTTTCCTCGGCGATTTCGCGAAGGGAGACGACCGGGTTCTTGTCGTTGTCGCGATCGATGGTCAGCGGCGCGCCGGCGGCGATCTCGCGCGCACGGTGGGCTGCGAGCATTACCAGCTCGAAGCGGTTCGGGACCTTGTCAACGCAATCTTCGACCGTCACACGGGCCATACTGTCGCTCCATTCCTTGCACGGGAGGTATGAGGATGGGTATGTATAGTGGTCACTGGCGATTGACAAGGCCCCGGCCGCGGCATGGGGACGGCGCGGGGCTGACCCAACGATCGATGACCCCGCGGTCCGGAAAGCCGGTTGAACTCGCGGGTCATATAGATAAATAAGGCTTGTTCCGCTCCGAGCAGCAGGCTCGCAACACTCACGGACCACCCGAGCGGGGCCTCATTTTGAAAGGGACGACTATGTTCTATCGCGACGAACGGCTTGCGCTGTTCATCGATGGCTCGAATCTGTACGCGGCGGCGAAGGCGCTCGGCTTCGACATTGACTACAAACTCCTTCGTCAGGAGTTCATGCGTCGGGGAAAGCTGCTGAGGGCGTTCTACTACACCGCGCTTCTCGAGAGCGAGGAGTATTCGCCGATCAGGCCGCTGGTCGACTGGCTCCACTACAACGGCTTCGCCATGGTGACGAAACCGGCGAAGGAATACACCGACAACCAGGGCCGGCGTAAGGTCAAGGGGAACATGGACATCGAACTCACCGTCGATGCCATGGAACTTGCGCCGCGGATCGACCACATCGTGCTGTTCTCGGGCGATGGCGACTTCAAGCCGCTCGTCGAGAGCCTTCAGCGGCAGGGCGTCAGGGTTTCGATCTGCTCCACCATCAGGTCGCAGCCGCCGATGATCGCCGACGAACTCCGCCGTCAGGCGGACAACTTCATCGAGCTTGACGAACTGCGCGAAGTGATCGGACGTCCGCCGCGCGAACCGCGCGAGCAGGAATCGAACCGCGAGATGGCGGAAGACTGACAATGCCCCGAAGCCCGGTGTCCGCACCGGGCTTTTTCACGGGATCACTCACCGGACGCCGCGGCGTTCGCGTTGATCTCGTTGTGGATGCCGATGACGCGCGGCGGCCATGTGCTCTTGATGTAGGCGAGCACCGCGAGAATCTCGTCATCGTCGAGCACGTCGCCGAAACCCGTCATGTTGCTGCGATAGTCGCCGCCGACGATCGCCTCCGTACCCTCTTTCGTGATGGCGAACAGGAGCCTGTCGGGATGATGCCAGGTGTGGCCGCTGTCGTCGTGCGGCGGCGCCGGCAGGTAGCCGGCCGCGTCACGCTCCCGCCAGTCGGGCTCTCCCTCGAGGGACGCGCCATGGCACGCGGCGCAGTACTCCGCGTAGAGATCCTCGCCCCGGGCGACCGCCGCCTCGTCGCGGTACGGCAGAAGGCCGGGATCCTCCGAGGCGGACAAGGAATAGACAACCCCGCCCGCCGCGATGGCGACCCCGGCCGCGACCAGTGTCTTCTTCATGCAGAGCGCCTCCCCCGAACGTCCTCCCCGTGCATCCACATGCCTCCCGCGCTGGAACGTCAAGTCGCGGTTGCGTGACGGGCCATGGCGTCTATCTTGCACCCGAAGACCCCAAAGGATGAAGCCCGTGCCGAAACCGCCGCTCACCCTCTACCTCGCCGCGCCGCGCGGATTCTGCGCCGGCGTGGACCGGGCGATCAAGATCGTCGAGATGGCGCTCGAGAAATGGGGGCCGCCCGTCTACGTCCGTCACGAGATCGTTCACAACAGGTATGTCGTCGACGGGCTGCGGGAGAAGGGTGCGGTGTTCGTCGAGGACCTCGACGACTGTCCGGACGACCGTCCGGTGATCTTCTCCGCCCATGGCGTGCCCAAGGCGGTTCCGGCCGAGGCGGCCCGGCGCGAGATGATCTACGTCGACGCCACCTGTCCGCTCGTCTCGAAAGTGCATATCGAGGCGGCCCGGCATTCCGAGAACGGTCTGCAGATGGTCATGATCGGCCATGCCGGTCATCCCGAGACCATCGGGACGATGGGTCAGTTGCCCGACGGCGAGGTGATCCTCGTCGAGACCGTGGAGGACGTCGCACGCATCGAGCCGCGCGATCCCGAGAAGCTGGCCTTCATCACGCAGACGACGCTTTCGGTCGACGACACGGCGGATATCGTGGCCGCGCTCGAGGCGCGGTTTCCCGCGATCATCGGGCCGCACAAGGAAGACATCTGCTATGCGACGACGAACCGGCAGGCGGCCGTCAAGGCGATGGCGCCCGAGACCGACGCGATGCTGGTGATCGGCGCGCCCAATTCGTCGAATTCGCAACGCTTGGTCGAGGTCGGCCGCACCGCGGGCTGCCGATACGCGCAACTGGTGCAGCGGGCCGCGGATATCGACTGGCGCGCGCTCGAAGGCATCCGGTCGATCGGGATCACGGCGGGCGCGTCGGCGCCGGAAGACCTCGTGACCGAGGTGATCGCCGCCTTCCGCGACAGGTTCGACGTGACGGTCGAGCAGGTCGAGACGGCGGTCGAAAACGTCGAGTTCAAGGTGCCGAGGGTGCTTCGCGTTCCCGCATGACGAGCATTCCCCGCGCTCCGCTTCTCCTCGGTCTTGCCGGGCTTCTCCCGTTCCTCTGGGGTGTCGCGACGCTCTGGTCCGATCCGCTGGCCGAATCCGCGCTTGCGCTGACCGGTCCGCGCTTCGTCGGGCCGTTCGTCTTGCTGTCCTATGGCACGATCATCCTCGCCTTCATGTCGGGCGTTCTGTGGGGCTTTGCGACCAGGGCCGAAGGCGCGGTGGCCGCCAGCGGCTACGCGCTTTCGGTGCTGCCGGCGCTCTGGGCATTCTTCTTCGTCGGCGGCGGCCCGACCTCGGCGGCGATCTACCTGATCTTCGGGTTTCTCGGGGTCCTCGGGCTCGACTGGATGTTCTGGCGGCAGGGCCTCGCGCCGCCGTGGTGGATGACGTTGCGGATCGGGCTGACGGCGGTCGTCTGTCTCTGCCTTCTGAGCGTGGTCTTCTGATGCCCGAACTTTTCGCCTTCACCGACGGCGCCTGTTCGGGGAACCCGGGTCCCGGCGGCTGGGGCGTCCTGCTTCAGGCGAAGGAGGGCGAGACCGTGGTGAAGGAGCGCGAACTGAAGGGGGGCGAGGCCGAGACGACGAACAACCGGATGGAACTGCTCGCCGCGATTTCCGCGCTCGAGGCGCTGGAGCGGCCGTCGGACATCACGATCGTCACCGACAGCGCCTACGTGAAGAACGGCATACAGGGCTGGATCGACGGCTGGAAGCGCAACGGGTGGAAGACCGCCGCGAAGAAGCCGGTGAAGAACGTCGACCTCTGGGAGCGGCTCGACGAGGCGCGGCGGCGCCACCGCGTGAACTGGGAATGGATCAAGGGCCATGCCGGCCATCCCGAGAACGAGCGCGCCGACGAACTGGCCCGCGCGGGCATGAAACCGTTCAAGCCGAAGAAATCCGCCTGATCATTTACGCCGGGCGCGGCGGCGGTGCGCGGCTTCGGTCGGGATGAGCACGAGCGCTCCGGCCGCGCCGACGATGGCGTCCACGCCCGGCGCCCCGAAGGACAGCCCGAACATCACCCGCACCATGAAGAGCAGCACCACCCCGCCCAGCGCGATGACGATGGACGGCAGAACGCCGTTGTGGGTGAGATCCCATTTCTCGCCCAGATATCCCACGATCCCGCCGATCATGAGCGATCCGAAGAACGCGAAGAAGCCCATCAGCCGTCTCCCAGTTTGGTGCCCGGCTCGACCGGGGTTCCGCGCAGGAACTCCATCACATCCTGCCGCGACCGTCCCTCGGCCTGCACCTCCAGAACATCCACCGCGCCGTCGCCGCAGGCAACGGTGAAGCCCGAAAGAACTGTGCCCGGCGGACCTTCGGCCGGGCTCACGCGCGAGCGCAGAAGCTTCACCCGGCGACCGTCGAGCGTGGTCCATGCGCCGGGAAAGGGGGACAGGCCGCGTATCTGCCGGTCGATCTCCGCGGCGGGCCGGGTCCAGTCGATCACGGCCTCGGCCTTGTCGATCTTGCGGGCGTAGGTGACGCCGTCCTCCGGCTGGGGGACCGGCGTCAGCTCGTCGAGCCGCCCCAGCGTCACCCCGAGAAGGTCGGCCCCCATCCGCGCGAGACGGTCGTGCAGTTCGCCGGTGGTCTCCTGCGGACCGATGGGCGTGGACGCCGACATCAGCACCGGCCCGGTGTCGAGGCCCGCTTCCATCCGCATGATGCAGACGCCGGTCTCGGCGTCGCCCGCCATGACCGCGCGGTGGATCGGGGCCGCGCCGCGCCAGCGTGGAAGCAGCGAGGCGTGAATGTTGAGGCATCCCCGCGTCGGGGCATCGAGGATCGGCTGCGGAAGGATCAGACCGTAAGCGACCACGACCCCCACGTCGGCGCGCAACGCGGCGAATCGCTCCTGCTCTTCGGGGGTCCTGAGCGACGCCGGGTGGCGCACGGGAATGCCCAGCATCATGGCCGTCCGATGCACCGGGGAGATCCGCTCCCGCTTGCCCCGCCCGGCGGGACGCGGCGGCCGGGTGTAGGCGCAGACGACCTCGTGCCCCCCCGACACGAGTTTCTCCAGCGCCGGGACGGAGAACTCCGGCGTACCCATGAAGACGATCCTCACGCCCGCACCTTCCGCGCCCGCTTGAGCAGCATGTCCCGCTTCATCCGGCTGAGATTGTCGAAGTACATCCGCCCGTTCAGGTGGTCGATCTGGTGCTGGACGCTGGTCGCCCAGAGCCCCTCGAATTCGCGGGAGACCCGAAAGCCATGGTGATCCACGAAGGCGACTGTGACACGGGCCGGACGCTCGATCCGTGCCGAGACGCCCGGCAGGTTCGGGCTCGCTTCCTCGTGCGGGCGCGTCTCCTGCGAGGCGGCGATGACCTCGGGGTTCGCCATCCGGATCGCCTGCCCGCGCGCCTCGGAGGCATCGACGACGGCCAGCCGCAGCATCACGCCGATCTGCGGCGCCGCGAGCCCCACCCCCGGCATCGCCTCCATGGTCTCGACCATGTCCTCCCAGATGGCGCGGATATCGTCGGTGATCGCCGCGACCGGCGGGGCGGCGGTGCGAAGCCGACTGTCGGGCCAGGGCACGAAGGGGCGGATTGTCACGGGAGCACCGCAGAATACGCCGCCTCGAGCCTCTGCCGCTCTTCGGGAGAGACGCGGTCGAAGGTCACGAGACCCTCCAGATGGTCGTATTCGTGCTGTATGCAGATGGCGGCGAAGCCGTCGAAACGGCGGCGCTGCGGGCGGTCGTCGAGGCCGCGCCACGTGGCCTCGATCTCCGCGTGACGAGCGACCTCCGCAGTCACGCCGGGGATGGAGAGGCATCCTTCCGTTCCCGTCGCGATCGCGTCGGAGCGCCAGGTGATCGCGGGATCGACCATGACCACCGGCTCGGGCGTGCCGTCCTTCCAGCCGACGTCCATCACGAAGAGGCGCGTCGTCACGCCGACCTGGGGAGCGGCGAGCCCCCGGCCCGGCGCGGCGTACATCGTCTCGAGCATGTCGGCCGCAAGGCGCCGGATCTCCTCGTCGATCCCGCCGACAGCGGTGCAGGGTGTCGAGAGCCGCGGGTCGGGCCACTTGAGGATGTCCAGGACGCTCACGCCCGCGCCTTCTCGCGCTTCAGTTTCACCATCCTGCGGGTGACGAGCTGTCGCTTGAGCGCGGTCAGGTAGTCGATGAAGAGCTTTCCGTCGAGGTGGTCGATCTCGTGCTGGACACAGGTCGCCCACAGGCCACCGAACCTCTCCGTATGCGTCTTCCCGTCGAGGCCGAGCCAGCTTACCTCGACCTCCGCCGGACGCGTGACGTCGGCGTACTGGTCGGGGATGGAGAGACAGCCTTCCTCGTAGGTGTTCGTTTCCTCGGATGTCCAGTCGACCACGGGATTGAGCAACACCATCGGACGCGGGGCCGCCCCTTCCTCCTTCACGCAGTCCATCACGAGAAGCCGCTTCAGCACGCCGACCTGCGGCGCGGCCAGGCCGATGCCGGGAGCGTCGTACATGGTCTCGAGCATGTCGTCGGAAAGCCGGCGGAGGTCGTCGGTGATGTCGGTGACCGGCTCCGCCTGCTTCTTCAGGCGAGGGTCGGGGTGAATGATGATGTCGCGCAGTGCCATGACCCCGATTTAGGCGAGCGGCACGACCTCTGCAATCGCCTTGCGCCTGCCGGTACCACGGGTAGTTTCGCGACACTTCAGAAAGAGAGCGCGGATGACATTCGACTTCGACACCTCGGCGGGCGGCCCGCGGCAACACTGTTCCAAGTGGGAGACCGCCCTGCCGGAGGGCGCCACCCCCGAGGACATGATCCAGATGTGGGTCGCCGACATGGACTTCCGCGCGGCGCCCTGCGTCATCGAGGCGCTGCAGCAGGAGGTCGACCGCGGCTACATGGGATATTTCGGTGACGTGAAGCCGGTGCAGGAGGCGGTCGCGGGCTGGATGGACAGGCGCCACGGCTGGTCATTCGACCGGGGCACGGTCCGGTTCACCCACGGCGTGATCGCGGGCTACGCCAACGTCATCGACGCATTCTCCGAGCCCGGAGACGGGGTGATCCTGTTCTCGCCGGTCTACCACGCCTTCTACCGCAAGATCGCGGCCATGGGGCGCGAGGCGGTCGAGAGCCGGCTCGTCCTCAGGGATGGCCGCTACGAGATGGATCTCGAGGCGCTCGCGGCCGCTCTGACGGGGCGCGAGCGGATCGTGACCCTCTGTTCGCCGCACAACCCGGGGGGGCGTCGCTGGAGCGTCGAGGAAATCAGGGAACTCGCGGATTTCTGCCAAGCGCACGACCTGATCCTTCTGTCCGACGAGATCCACATGGATCTGACCTTTCCGGACGTCGCCCATGTGCCGACGGCGGTCGCGGCCCCGGAGGCGACGCCGCGTCTCGTCACCATCACCGCGGCCTCCAAGGGCTTCAACCTTGCCGGCGGCGAGACCGGATTCGCGATCATCGAGGAAGAGCGGCTCCTGGAGCGCTTCGACACGGCGAACAAGGACCGGGGGGTACGCCGAACAGGTTCGGCATGATCATGACGAAGGCGGCGCTGACGGACGGGGGTGACTGGAGCGAGGCGGTGCGCGCCCATATCGCGGGAAACTACGCGATCTGGACGAACCGCATCGGCAGCATTCCCGGCCTGCGGGTCATGGAGATGGACTCGACCTATCTTTCTTGGGTCGATTTCACCGGCACCGGCATGAGCCTGCAAGAGGTCGACCGCCGCGTCTTCGACGAGGCGCGCATCGTCAAGAGCCCGGGCACCCAGTTCGGGACAGGCGGAGAAGGCTGGAACCGGTTCAATCTCGCGATGCCCCGGGCACGCCTCGAAGACGCGATCGGGAGACTCGAATCCGCCTTCTCCGATCTCCAGTGACTACTTCTCGATGAGTGCGACCGGCGCGGTCTCGTCAGGGGAATAGTCGAGCGGCGCGGTGTCCGTCGCGGCGGTGGACCATTTGAACTCGTAGACCATCTCGCCCTCTTCCTCGGCCGAGGCCACGATCAGGCATTGCGACAGGTGACGCGCGCCATCGTAGACATCGACGAGACCCCGCAGATGCGGCGCGTCCTCCTTGTCGAGCGCGAAGCCCTCTTCCCAGTGCCGCAGGATCGTGAAGGTCTGATCCCCGACCTTGACCCTCAAACGACTTCTCTTCTTCCGGTCCGACTTGCGTGCAAGTTCCAGACCGGCCCGCACTTCCTTGGGCAAATACTCGGACATGGCAGCCTCCAACCCCGTGCGCGCATGATGCGCGGGATTCGTCGCCGGTCAAGAAAAGTCAGGACCGTAGCGGGAGACAGCGAAACAATTCACGCGCGCGTCACGCTTTGGAAGCGCCCCGGGGCCGCATCCTGGCGGAAAGATGGCCGGGTGTTCCCATCGGACCTGTTCGTTGGCGCACGGCCCTTATGCCATCTCCGCAGTTTCTTACACTCCCGCCGCGTCTTACCTCGCGGGGAGAACGGAAGGAGACCGACATGGGCAAGCTGGTTGACGGCATCTGGCGCGACGCGTGGTACGATACGGGAAAGACCGGTGGACGCTTCGTGCGGTCGACGGCGGGCTTTCGGAACTGGATCACACCGGACGGCGCGCCCGGCCCCTCGGGGGAAGGTGGCTTCAAGGCCGCCAAGGGGCGGTATCATCTCTATGTCGCCTACGCCTGCCCCTGGGCGCACCGGACTCTGATTTTCCGCAAGCTGAAGGGCCTCGAGGACTACATCGGAATTTCCGTCGTGCACCCCGACATGCTCGGCGATGGCTGGACGTTCGACACGTCGTTCGACGGGGCGACCGGCGACCGGCTTTACGGTTTCGACTTCATGCGCGACATCTACATCAAGGCCGATCCCAGGATTTCCGGCAGGGTCACGGTGCCGGTTCTCTGGGACACGGAGCGCGAAACGATCGTGTCGAACGAAAGCTCCGAGATCATCCGGATGTTCAACTCGGCCTTCGATCATCTGACCGGAAACACGGACGACTACTGGCCGGAAGAGCTTCGGGACGAGATCGAAGAGGTGAACGGGCGCATCTACGAAACCGTCAACAACGGCGTCTACCGGTCTGGCTTCGCCACCACGCAGGAGGCCTACGACGAGGCCGTGACGGCGCTGTTCCGGTCGCTCGACTGGCTCGAAGACAGGCTGTCGGGGTCTCGCTATCTGATGGGCGACCGGATCACCGAGGCCGACTGGCGGCTGGTGACGACGCTGTTCCGGTTCGATCCGGTCTACCACCTGCACTTCAAGTGTAACCGACGCCGGCTGATCGACTATCCGAATCTCTGGGCATACACACGCGAGCTTTACCAGTGGCCGGGCGTGGCGGAGACCGTGCGGCACGACCACATCGTGCGGCACTACCATTTCAGCCACGAGACCATCAATCCGCACCGGATCATCCCGATCAACCCGATCATTGACTGGGACGAGCCGCATGGCCGCGACGCGCTCGGCGCGCCCGCCCTGCGGGCCACCGGAAGCTGACCTACGCGCCGTAATGCGTGACGATCGCCGCCAGGTCCTCCGGCGGCGTCTGGACCGGAAAGAAGCCGCAGGCGTTCGGGACGAGATTGAAGATCGACCCGTCGGAGAAGAAGGTCGACCGCGTGACGAAGACGACGCGCGCGCCGGGTTGGCGGTAGCTGGCGAAATCGGCGACCGCGAAGGCGCTGCCGGCTTCCAGCAACAGGTTAAGCACGATCACGTCGATCCGATCCTTCTGGAGAACGCTCACCGCGTCTTCCTGGCTCGCCGCCACCTGAACCGTGCAGCCATGTCGCTCGAGGTGCCGCTTCCAGACCTTCGAGAGATCCGGATTCGCCTCGACTATCAGTATGTTCATCGCTCCTCCGGGTGCAAAGTCCCGGTACGTATTCCCCCGTGGCGGACTATGTTGCCGGATCCCTAACAACTGGTTAACGGGTGGGTAATCATCGTTAACCGCATCGGCTGCGCGCGGATTGCCGCCGACGCCGGAAATTCCGGAGGCTTGAAGGCCTCGCAGTGCCTGCTACGCTCCCTCCTCAGCGTGTCGAAGAGGAGGTCCGATGCATCGGTTCGTCACCAGTCTGGCCCTGTGTGCAGCGATGGTCACAGCCGCCGAGGCGCGCATTGCCTGTGGCGGCGACTTCACGGACTTCGTCGCCCGGATGAAGGCCGAAGCGGTGAACCAGGGCTTCGACCGTGAACTCGCCGACAGGTTCTTCTCTTCGGTCCGGCAGGATCCGGCGGTGATCCGCGCGGACCGGGCACAGGGGATCTTTCAGCGTCCGTTCACCGACTTCTCGCGCCGCCTGATCAGCCGGAACCGCATCGAAAACGGGCGCCGGAACGCGCAGAGATGGGACGCTGTGTTCGAACGGGTCGAGCGGGATTACGGTGTGAACCGGGGGGTTCTGCTCGCATTCTGGGCCTTCGAGACCGATTACGGCGCGGTGCAGGGCGACTTCAATACGGTGAACGCGCTCATGACGCTGAGCCATGACTGCCGGCGCCCCGATCTCTTCCGGCCGCATGTCTTTTCCGCGCTGGAACTCTATCGCCGGGGCGACATCGATCCGGCCCGGACGACCGGGGCATGGGCAGGCGAAATCGGCATGGTGCAGATGCTGCCGGGCGACATCATCGAGAACGGCGTCGACGGAGACGGCGACGGGCGGGTGACGCTCAAGACCTCCGCACCCGACGCGCTGATGTCGGGCGGGAAGATGCTGCGTTCGCTCGGCTGGCGGCCGAACGAACCATGGTTGCAGGAGGTCGTCGTCCCCGACGGACTGGATTGGAGCCAAGCCGGCGTCGATATCCGGAAACCCGTCGCCGATTGGGAACGGATGGGCGTCAGAGCCCGCAGCGGGACCCTTGCGCGGGGGCTCGACGGGGCGATCATCCTGCCGGAGGGACGGAACGGTCCGGCCTTCATCGCCTATCCCAACTTCGAGGTCTTCTTCGAGTGGAACAGAAGCTTCGTCTACGTTCTCACGGCGGCCTACTTCGCGACGAGGCTCGAAGGCGCGCCGGTCTATGACGCAGGGGCCCCGTCGCCGGCGCTGTCGGGGGACGAGATCCAGTTCCTGCAGCAGAAGCTTGCCGCGCGCGGGCATGATGTTGGCGGGATCGACGGCATTCTCGGCGCGATGACGCGGATCGCCGTGCGCAAGGAGCAGCAGCGTCTCGGCCTGCCCGCGGATTCATGGCCGACGCGAGATCTGCTCGGCCGGTTGTAATCACGGCCGCGAGACGTAATCCGGACCTGCCGCAATCGCCGCGTCCGTCGGAACCGGATCGGCACCCAGGCCGCCCGCGACGGCCAGAACGATCAGGCCAGAACGATCAGGCCAAAACTGTCAGGACAGTGGCGATGCCGATGTGCTCGAACATGAGGCGCTCCGCTTGTTCACGGCGTAGTCCGATCCGTCACGCGTTCCGTCACGCCACCAGTTGCTCGGCCTTCCGAAGATCCACGGAAACGAGCTGGCTCACCCCCTGCTCCACCATCGTCACACCGAAGAGCCGGTCCATCCGGGCCATCGTGACGGCATGGTGCGTGATGATGAGGAATCGGGTCTCGGTCCGGCGCGCCATCTCGTCGAGCATGTCGCAGAAGCGGGTCACGTTGGCGTCGTCGAGCGGCGCGTCCACCTCGTCGAGCACGCAGATCGGCG
>CAYTBD010000040.1:0-12179 GCA_964435755.1 uncultured Rhodobacterales bacterium | reverse complement strand
GGCCAAAAAAGCGAAGGCTGCCCCCACCCCCGCCGCCTCGACCGGGGTGAAGAACCCCGAGTAGATCCCGCCGATCGTGAGACCGATAATCACGAAGATGCCGGTCGCGCGGCCCGTCGCCGTGATCCGCTCGCGCCAGCTGAAGGAGGGACCGGGCGGCCCCTCCTCGGGCCGCAGGCGCACCAATATGGCGATCGTCAGGAGGAACAGGCCGGTGAGCATCAGGCCCGGCAGCACGCCCGCCATGAACAGCCGCCCGATCGACTGCTCGGTGAGGATCTGTCGACGGCGGGATGAGGATGCCGAGCGTTCCGCCGGCCGCGATGGTGCCCGTCGCGAGGCGCCCGCCGTATCCGTAGCGGCGCATGTTCGGATAGGCGACCTTGCCCATCGTGATCGCAGAGGCGATGGACGAGCCCGACAGCGCGGAAAACCCCGCGCAGCCGAGGACCGAGGCGCTCGCGAGCCCGCCGCGGACGTGGCCGATCCATCGCCACGCCGCCTCGTAGAGATCGCGCGAGAGACCGGAGGCGGCCGCGAGATTGCCCATGAGGATGAAGAGCGGCAGGACCGACAACTCGTAGTACGAGGCCGTCGCGAAGGTCTGCCCGGAAAGCGTATAGGCCGCCGTCGTCCAGCCGGCCAGGCCGGCGGTGCCGAGAAGCCCCGCGATCAGCATCGCCATTCCCACCGGCACACCGAGCCCCATGAGCCCGAACAGGCCGAGGAACCCCAGAAGTCCGATGGCCGTGGCGCTCATCCGCCGGAGCCCGGGCGCAAGACGCCGCTTGCGAAGAGCAGGGCCGACAGGGCGAAGGACAGCGCAAGCGCCCCGTAGAACGGGCCGTAGGGGATCTGGAGGAGCATCGTCGTCTCGCCGAACAGCGCCGCCTCGCCGGCGTTGACGTAGCAGCGCCAGGCGAGATAGCCCGACGCGACCGCGCAGATGGCGGCCGAAGCCCGGCGCACCGGCCTCGCAAGCACCGCCGGCAGTCGCTCGACAAGCATCTCGATCGCGATGGCGCGCCCCGCGGCGATGGACAGAGGGACCGCGGAGGCGACGACAAGCACCAGCGCCACCTGGACAAGATCGCCGCCGCCGAGGATCGGCCGGTTGAGCAGCGACCGCAAAAGGGCATCGGCGACGGTGATGGCAAGAAGCGCCGCGAGGGCGAGGCCTCCCACCACTTCGAGACCATGCGCGACCGGCGCCTGCAGCCGACCAAACGGGCGCGGCGGCGCCTCTTCCCCGTCATCCTCGGCGTGAGGGTCCGGCATAGACTATTGCGACGCCGATCGGAACTCGGCGACGAAAGCCGGGCCGTCGAACCCGGCCGTCTCCCCCGCGTCCTGGAGGAATGCCTCGACAGGATCCGCCATCGCGGCCTCGAGTTCTTCAAGGGCGGCGGGCGACAGTTCGATGAACTCGACATCCGCCTCTCTCAGTGCCGCGATCCCGCGTTCGCCGGCGGCTCGGAACGCCTGGGCGGCCGCGAGGGACAGCGTCTCGCCCGACTCGGCCCGGATCAGCGCACGCTGCTCGTCCGACAGCGCCTCCCACGCGCCCTTGTTCATGATCAGACTGAAGGTCGACAGCGCGCCGGGCGTGTTCAACGTGACGTACCTCGTCACCTCCTGCAGGTTGTAGGACCCCACCGCCGACGCATCGATCATCACCGCATCGACAACGCCGGTCGACATCGCGTTGTAGGTTTCCGTCGCCGGCAGGGAGACGGGAACGCCGCCCCAGGCTTCCACGATGATCGCGGAGACCGGGTCGGGCACGCGGACCTTCATCCCGGCGATGTCCGCCATCGACCGCACCGGCGTCTCCCTGGTAAAGAGGATCGAGGGGTTGTTGGTCCAGAACGCCAGCAGTTCGACCCCCGAGAAGTCGGGAGCCAGCGCGTCGATGGAGCTCCAGATCGTGCGGGTCGCCTGTTCGGGATCGCTGAACAGCCCCGGCGTGTGCAGCAGGACGGACCGCTTGAACTGCGCGGGCGTGTACTGGGGCAGGTTGAAGGCGATGTCCGCGATACCGGTGACGGCACGGCGGTACTGCTGGTTCGGACCCGACCCGAGCTCCCCCGCCGGGAAAACCTTCACGGTCAGGTCGCCACCGGAGGCGTCGCCGATCCTGCCGGCGAAGGGTGTCATCACCTTCTGATCCATCGGATGCTGGGGCGACATGAAATGGGCGAGCTTGAGTTCCTTGGCGGCGAGCGGCGATGCGGCGACGACGGCCGCCGCGATGAGCCCGGCAAAACGGGTGATTTTCATGGTCTCCTCCCTGACTGGGCGCGTCCTTGACGGCATGCGCCCCGAGTTTCGCGTCGAAACGGCCTTGCCAAAGCCGGCCTGTTGATTATCCTTGGTAACTATCAGATTGCCGATGACCGGTCATTCCGTCAAGCGCCGAATTGGAACGGGTCCGAGAGATGCCGCACTACACGCTTCACGATCGCTTGGGCTACCGCGTCTCGCGACTGGCGCGGATCATGCAGACGCGGCTCGAGGAGGTTCTTGCCGCGGAGGACCTGACGCGGATGATGTGGCTCGTGCTGACGGGGCTTGGCGAGGACGGTGTGCGCACGCCCTCCGAACTCGCCGACTACATCGGCATCACGCGGCCCGCCGCGTCCCGGCTTCTCAAGCGGATGGAGGCCCGCGGCTTCGTCATTCGCGCGGACGGCGACGGCGATGGACGGTCGATCGCTTTGGGTCTGACGGAGGCGGGACGGGAGGTTCTCGAACGGGCGCGGCCCCGCGTGGATGCCATGACGGCGCATTTCGTCTCGAAGCTCGACGGCGCGACGCATGCCGCCCTGATGGACGGCCTCGATCGTCTTGCCGAGGGCGAGCGCGGCGACTTCACCAGCTTGTAGACGGGGTGCAGCGATGAAATTCTTCTCCTACCGCGACCGGCCGGTGCACCTCGGGCCCTTCCCCCTCGAGGCTCTGGCGCGGACCGGCGCCGCGCCCGATCTTGCGGCGCTTCCGCCGATGACGCCGCTCTCCTTCGCTCCCGACGATCCGCGGTCGCTCGCCCATGCGATGGCGCGCTTCATGGCAATGTTCGATACCGTGCGGGACGGGGCGGTGTCGCACGCTCCGGCCGAGATACCCCGCGATCCGGTGGAGCGATCCGATCACCTCAAGGCCGCGGGCTACTATTTCGACGCGGCGATGATGGGCGTGGCGCACATCGCGCCCGGACACTGGCTGGACGCGCCTTTCCGGAATCCCGGGATCGAGGGCATCCGGGCAGAGCTGGAACAAGGCCAGCCGAAGAGCTTTGCCGCCGGGGTCGACGCGATCTATGCCGACGTGCTGGACGCCGCCCGTGCCGCGCCCGCACCGGCCCCTCACCACACGCATGCGGTCGTGGTGATGGTCGACCACGCCCGCGACCCCGATCCGGACGAACCGGGGACAGACTGGATCGCGGGCACGCAGGCCGAACGTGCCGCGCTTCTTGCGGCCAACACCGCGGTCGTGCTGGCGAGCTACCTGCGGATGCTCGGCCATGAGGCACGGGCGCATACGGCGACCACCTCGGACATCGACCTGCCCCGCCTCGCTGTCTCCAGCGGCCTCGCCGGGATCGAGGGCGGCGAGGCGGTGAGCCCGTTCCTCGGCCGGCGCTACGGCCTCGCAGCCGTCACGACGACGCTGGAGCTTGCGCCCGACCTTCCCCTGGCGCACGGGCTGGGCCGCGCATGGGGCGACCCGACGCGCGTCCGCACCGGGCACGAGCCGCGCCGCCGCCCGCCGATGACCGGGCGTCCCTACCGTCTCGGCCCGCACCCGTTCGAGACGCTGACCCGCGTGGACAGTCCCACGACCTTCATCGACGAACCCCGTGTCCCGCGCTTCCCCAAGCGCGCCGACTTCTTCGCCCGCGCGCTCTTCGGCGACATGGGGCCTGGGGTTCAGGAGGCCGCGAAGGGCGGTCATTACGTGATGAAGTCGCCCATCGGCGCCTGCGCGAGGCGTGCGCTCGGCGCGCTCCTGCTTCTCCAGTTCGGCGAGGCGCGGGGACCGGTGGACGACACCGCGACGGATCCTGCGCGCAACGCCGACAACCTGAAAGGCGCGGCCTACTTCCTGTCGGCCGACGCCGTGGGCCTGTCGCGCGTCCCCGAATGGGCCTGGTACTCCCACGACGCGGGCGGCAACCCGATCCCGCCCTACCACGCGAACGGCGTCTCACTCCTTCTCGACCAGGGTCACGAGACGATGGAGGGGGCCTCCGGCGACGATTGGATATCGGTCGCGCAATCCATGCGCGCCTACCTGCGGTTCTCGCTTCTGGGCGGGGTGCTGGCCGAACAGGTCCGGCGCCTCGGCTACTCCGCGCGCGTCCATTCGGTGCTCGACGGCGACGTGCTCCAGCCGCCGCTTCTGCTCCTGTCGGGACTGGGCGAAGTGTCCCGCATCGGCGAGGTGATCCTGAACCCGTTCCTCGGGCCGCGCCTCAAATCCGGCGTCGTCACCACCTCGATGCCGATGACCCATGACAGGCCCATCGACTTCGGGCTCCAGAAGTTCTGTTCGGCCTGCAACAAATGCGCCCGCGAATGCCCGTCCGGCGCGATCACGGCGGGTCCGAAGCTCATGTACAACGGCTACGAGATCTGGAAATCGGATGCCGAGAAATGCGCCCGCTACCGGCTGACGAACTCGGCCGGCGGCATGTGCGGGCGCTGCATGAAGACCTGCCCGTGGAACCTCGAGGGGCTATTCGCCGAGGAACCCTTCCGCCGTCTCGCAATGGCCGCGCCCTGGGCGGCGCGGGCCATCGCGGAACTTGACGACCGCGCGGGGCGCGGCTCCATCAACGCAGTCAAGAAATGGTGGTGGGACATCGAGCTCGACCGGGCCGCGGGCCGCTATGTCGCGGCGAAGGCGACACACGCGCGCGGGCTCAACCCCGACCTGGATTTGCGTTACGAGGATCAGACGCTCGCGGTCTATCCGGCCGATACGATGCCACCTCCCTTGCCCGTCGCACACCCGCTCGACCGCGAGGCGGGCATTGCCCGGTACCGGTCCCTGCTCACGCCGGAGGAGTACCGCAACCGCCTCGTGAGGGGCGAGATGGATGGCCTCGCTCCCGGGCCCGCGCCCCGCGACGGGCCTCCCCCGGTCTTTCCGGTCGCCCTGTCCCGGCGGGATGACCTGTCGCCCGACACCGTGAGGTTCGAGTTGAGGAGCCCCGACGGCGCGGATCTGCCCCCGTGGGAGGCCGGGGCGCATGTCGACGTCGTCATCGCACCCGAGTACCAGCGCCAGTATTCGCTCGCGGGCGATCCGGCCGATCGGTCGGTCTACGTGCTCGGCGTGCAGCGCGAGGCCAGCGGCCGCGGCGGATCGGAACTCATGCACCGGGTGTTCCGGGAAGGGCGACGGGTGTTCATCTCGGCACCGCGCAACCACTTTCCACTCGACGAGGAGGCGCCCTTCTCGCTTCTCATGGGTGGCGGAATCGGGATCACCCCGATGCTGACCATGGCGCACCGCCTGCACGCGCTCGGGCGCGATTTCCGGCTGCACTACAGCGCGCGGGACGCGGCCCCGTTCTGGCCGGAGATCGACCGCGCCCCCTGGGCGGCGCGCGCCGCACTCCACCTCAGCGGCGCGGGCGGGCGGGCGGACCTGCCGGCGCTGATCCCGGAGTGGCGCGACAGATCGAGGCTCTACACTTGCGGCGGCGCGGCCTACATGGATGCGGTGTACGACGCCGCCCGAGCACGCGGCTGGCCGGAGGAGGCACTATCGCGGGAATACTTCTCCGTCCCGGAGCCGCCGCCGTGGGAGAACCATCCCTTCACGCTGCGTCTCGCCCGCTCGAACCGGGATGTCCCGGTCCGGGCGGACCAGACCGCCGTCGAGGCGCTGGCGGATGCCGGGGTCGTCGTGCCGACGAAGTGCTCGGACGGGATCTGCGGTGTCTGCGCCATGGTCCATGCGGACGACGCCCCCATCGAACATCGCGATTACGTCCTGTCCGCCAAGGAACGGCAGACCCGTGTCGTGCTCTGCTGCTCGAGGCCGTCGGAGCCCGGCGCCACCCTGACGATCGAGACGTGATCCGTCACACGGAAGACCCGAACCGCACGGGGGTCGAACTGCAGTCGGTGCGGCGCACAGGAGCCGAACGGACCCGATTGCGCCGGCTTGCGTCGATCACTCCACCGTCACCCAGCGCAGCATGAAGAAGTTGTCCGGCCGCTGGACAAGGTCGATGCCGTCGCGGGCGGCCCAGACGAGCGGCTCGACGTAGAGCGGGATATACGCCATCTCCTCCTGCAGGATCGACACGACCTCGTCGACCATCGCCTGTCTCTCGGCCGGATCGATCTCCTGCTGGATCAGGGGGAGCAGTTCGTCGACCCGCGCGTTTGAATAGCCCCCGAAGTTCCATGTTCCGAGCTGTTCGGTCGGCGTATGCGCGAGAAAGCGGATCGGATGCTCGGCGTCGAACGTGCCGGGCGACCAGCCGAGAAGGTACATGTCGTAGTTGCCCGCCCGCAGCTGGTCCCAATAGGTGCGCACCGGCATCGCGTCGAGCCGCGCCTCGAGCCCGATCCGGGCCAGCATCCCCGTCACCGCCTGACACACGGCCTCGTCGTTGATGTAGCGGTCGTTGGGGCACTTGAGATCGAAGGCGAAGCCGTCGGAATAGCCGGCCTCCTCCAGAAGGGCCCGGGCGGCGTCCTCGTTGTTCGGCGGGCGGGTGTCGTTCGCTTCGGAGAAACCCGACAGCCCTGCGGGAATGAGCTGGCTCGCCGGTTCGGCCATCCCGGCCATCAGCACCTGGTCGATCGTCTCGACGTCGATCGCCTGCGCCGCCGCACGACGCACCCTGACATCCTGGAACGGGTTGGGGGCATCCGTCCCGTTCAGGGTGTCCTTGGCATGTCCGAAGCCCAGCATGATCACCCGCGTCTCGATCCCCTCGAACGTCTGGATGCCGTCCGTGGTGCGCAGCCGCGCGACGTCACGGATCGGAACCGGCGCAAGCATGTCGACTTCGCCCGAGACGAGTGCCGCGAGGCCCGTCGCCGAGGTCTCGATCGGATTGTAGATGGCTTCGGTGATGTTGTGCTCGGGCGTGTCCCACCAGTCCGGGTTCCGGACGAGCCGCGTCTCCACGCCGGCCTGACGCTCGGTCAGGATGAAGGGCCCGGTGCCGTTGGCGTTCCGGGTGGCGTAGGTTTCCACGTCCCGCGCCGGGGTCTCGGTCCCGTTCTCCACCGCCCAGTCGCGGTCCATGATCATCCAGTTCGCGATACTGTCGGGAAACAGCGGGTTTGGATTCGTGGTGACGAAATCGACGGTGAAATCGTCGACGACACGCATCTCGGCCACCGGAGCGAACCACGACTTCACGTCCGACTGTTCCGAAATGCCGCGTTCATATGAAAAGAGAACGTCGTCGGCCGTGAAGGCCGACCCGTCGTGGAAGGTCACGCCTTCGCGCAGCACGAACCGCCAACCGGGTTCATCGGCAAGCGGTTCCCACGAGGTGGCGAGCGAGGGCTCGATCGACATGTCCTTTCCCCGCCGGACGAGCCCCTCGTAGACGTTGTTGAGAAAGGACGTGACCGGTGCGAGGTTCGCGGCATGCGGATCCATGGTCTGCGGATCGGTCGTGCCCGCCCACCGGAACGTCTCGGCTTCGGCGTCGATCGCGCAGGTGAATACAGCGGCGACGAGCGCGGTCACACCCGTCCCTGCCTTCATTTTGATGCTCATGGCGACTTCCCCCCATTTCGGTCCGACCCCATTCTGGCGCCGTGGCGGGGGCGGTTGTCAAACCCGGCGTCTCGTTAACGTGGATCATCACGTCGTTGTGAAAAGTCCCGACGACAGGTATCGGTCCCGTTGCGTCAGGGGTCCGGGGGATCGGCAACCGCTTGACTGTTCCGGCGGTAGCCATACGGTGGCCCCTCGATGTTCCGCGATCCACCCTTTCGCGGGACTGACCCCGAACGGGTCGCAACTGTCGAAAGAATTCAGACTGCGCCGCGGAAGATGGCGGAGTCCAACAGGAGGAAGACAACAGATGAATCTCACCCCTATGATGAAAGGCGGGCCTCGCGTTGGCCCGCGGGCACTGATGGCGTCCGCCGCCATTGTGGCGCTGACCCTGTCGGCCGCCAGCGCCGAGACGCTGCGCTGGGCCCGCGTCGGCGACGCGCTGACGCTCGATCCGCATTCCGCGAACGAGGGCCCGACCTCGACGATCCTTCACCACATCTATGAGACGCTGGTGGAACGGGCGACCGACGGCTCGCTCGAGCCGCGCCTCGCGACGGAATGGTCGATCCATCCCGACGATCCGACGGTCTGGGTATTCACGCTGCGCGAAGGCGTGACCTTCCACGACGGCGCCGACTTCACCGCCGAGGACGTGGTGACGAGCCTTGAGCGCGTGCGCGCCGAAAGCTCCGACTTCAAGGGCCTTCACACTGCCGTCGAGAGCGCGGAGGCCGTCGACGACTATACCGTGCACGTGAAGATGGTGGGGCCCGCCCCGCTCTACGTCCAGAACCTCACCAACTTCTTCATCATGGACAAGGACTGGATCGAGGCGAACGACGTCGCCACGCCGCAGGACTTCAAGGCGGGCGAGGAGAAGTACACCGTCCGCAACACGAATGGCACCGGCCCCTACACGCTGGTTTCGCGCGATCCCGAAGTGCGCACGGTCCTCGCCTACAACGAGAACCACTGGGACGAGGCGCCAGAGGTGACCGAGATCGTGTACACGCCGATCAAGGAAGCCGCGACCCGTGTCGCCGCACTTCTGTCGGGCGAGGTCGACTTCGTGCAAGACGTGCCGGTGCAGGACATCGACCGCCTCGCGCAGAGCGAGGGCATCACGGTGACGGCCGGCCCCGAGAACCGCACGATCTTCTTTGCCTACGACATGTCTTCGGAGAGCCTCGTCTCGATGGAAGGCGACAACCCCTTCGCAAAGCCCGAAGTCCGGGAGGCGATGGCGCACGCTCTCGACCGCGACGCGATCAAGACCGTGGTCATGCGCGGTCAGTCGGTGCCTTCGGGCATGAACGCACCGCCGTTCGTCAACGGCTGGACGCCCGAGATGGACGCCTACAGTCCGCCGAACGTGGAGCGGGCGACCGAGCTGATGGCGGAGGCAGGGTATCCTGACGGGTTCTCTGTCGACCTGCACTGTCCGAACGACCGCTATCTCAACGACGAATCCATCTGCCAGGCCTTCGTGGGGATGCTTGGCCGGATCGGCATCGACGCCAACCTCGTCAGCCAGTCGCGCACCATCCACTTCCCCGCGATCCAGAACCGCGAGGTCGACTTCTACCTCCTCGGCTGGGGTGTGCCGACGTTCGACAGCCAGTACATCTTCGATTTCCTCGTCCATTCGCCCGAGGGCGGCCGGGGCGGCTGGAACGGCTCGCGCTACGAGAACCCCGAGGTGGACGCGATGATCAAGTCGCTCGCAACCGAGACCGATCTCGAGAAGCGCAACGACACGATCGCGCAGATCTGGGAGCAGGTGCAGGAGGACCGCGTCTTCCTCATGGTGCACAACCAGCTTCTCGCCTATGCCGCGCGTGACGGGATCAACATAGACGTCCATCCCGAGAACCAGCCGAAGATGACGACCGTCACCTTTGATTGAGCCGTCCGGGGCCGCCCGCCGCGGCGGCCCCCGACCTCCCAGCGGCCGGAGACCTGCATGATCGCCTACATCCTGCGCCGCATCGCGCAAGCGGTCCTCGTGATGCTCGTCGTCGCGCTCGTCTCGTTCTCGCTCTTTCGCTTCGTGGGCGACCCCGTGGCGACGATGATGGGCCAGGAGGCCAGCATCGCCGACCGCGAGGCGCTGCGCGACCGGCTCGGGCTGAACGATCCCGTCGTCGTGCAGTTCGCCGATTACATCGGTCGGGCGGCGACGGGCAATTTCGGCATTTCCTACAGGCTCCAGCAACCGGTGTCCGAACTCATCCTGTCCCGCCTTCCGGCGACGCTGGAGCTTGCGCTGATCTCCGGGATGCTGGCCTTTTTCGTGGGCGTCTCGCTTGGCGTCTACACGGCGCTCAATCGGCATGGATGGCTGTCGAACACCGTCATGACGAGCTCGCTGATCGGCGTGTCGCTTCCGACATTCCTGATCGGCATCCTCCTGATCTGGGTCTTCGCCGTCGAACTCCAATGGCTGCCCTCCTTCGGCAGGGGCGAGACGGTCGATCTCGGGTGGTGGACGACAGGCCTTCTCACCCCCTCGGGCCGCGCGTCTCTGGTGCTTCCGGCGATCACGCTCGGCCTCTACCAGATGACGCTCATCATGCGATTGGTGCGCGCCGAGATGCTGGAAGTGCTGCGCACGGACTATATCAAGTTCGCCCGCGCGCGGGGCCTTTCGAACCGTGCCGTGAACTTCGGCCACGCGCTCAAGAACACCATGGTCCCGGTCATCACGATCACCGGGCTTCAGCTCGGATCCATCATCGCCTTCGCGATCATCACGGAAACCGTGTTCCAGTGGCCGGGTGTCGGCGCGCTCTTCATCAACTCGGTGCAGTTCGTCGACGTGCCGGTGATGGCCGCCTACCTCATGCTGATCGCGCTGGTGTTCGTCGTGATCAACCTCATCGTCGACCTGCTCTACTACGTGGTCGACCCGCGTCTCCGCGCCGACCGCGCCTCGGTAGGGCACTGATGGAAGACAAGTGGACGACAGCCCTTCGGGAGGACTGCGGATGAGCCGCCTCGCCCGTGCCTGGGACAGCGATCTGGCCTGGTCGTTCCGGCATTCCCCCGTCGCCGTCGTCGCGGCGATCGTCGCGCTCACGATCATCCTGTCGGCCGCCTTCGCGCCGCTGATCGCGCCCTACAATCCCTTCGATCCGGCGAGCCTCAACCTCATGGACGGCTTCACGCCGCCGATGGAACCCAATCAGTTCACCGGGAACACCTACTGGCTCGGCACCGACAACCAGGGGCGGGACATCTTCTCGACAATCCTCTACGGCGCCCGGATCTCGCTCTTCGTGGGCTTCTCGGCGGTTCTCTTCGCGATGGTTCTGGGCATCGTGATCGGCCTTCTCGCCGCGTGGCGCGGCGGATGGGTCGACACCCTCCTGATGCGCATCGCGGACGTGCAGCTTTCGTTTCCGTCGATCCTGATCGCGCTCCTGATCTTCGGCGTGGCGCGCGGGATCATCCCGCCGTCGATGCGCGAAGAGGTGGCGATCTGGGTCCTGATCTTCGCCATCGGGCTGTCGGACTGGGTGCAGTTCGCCCGCGTGGTGCGCGGGGCGGCGATGGTCGAGAAGTCGCGCGAATACGTTCAGGCGGCGCGCGTCATCGGCGTCCATCCGATCCGGATCGTGCTGACGCACATCCTGCCGAACGTCATGGGCCCGGTGCTGGTGATCGGAACCATCGGCCTCGCGCTCGCGATCATCGCCGAGGCGACGCTGTCGTTCCTCGGCGTGGGCGTGCCGCCCACCCAGCCTTCGCTGGGCACGCTGATCCGGATCGGCCAAGGGTTCCTGTTCTCGGGCGAGTGGTGGATCATCCTCTTCCCGTCCATCGCGCTTCTGGCGCTCGCGCTGTCCGTGAACCTCCTCGGCGACTGGCTGCGGGACGCGCTGAACCCGAGGCTCAAATGACCAACGAGCCACTGCTTTCCGTCCGCGATCTGGTCGTGGAGTTCCCGACCCGCCGCGGCACGCTGACCGCGATCGACCGGCTGTCCTTCGACATCGCCCGGGGAGAGGTGCTGGGGATGGTGGGCGAATCCGGCGCTGGAAAGTCGCTGACCGGCGCCGCGATCATCGGTCTTCTCGAGCCGCCGGGACGAATCGCAGGCGGCGAGATCCGCCTCGCCGGCGAACGGATCGACACCCTGTCTCCGGAGGCGATGCGGCGCATCCGCGGGAAGCGGATCGGCATGGTCTTCCAGGACCCGCTGACAAGCCTCAACCCTCTCTACACCGTCGCCCAGCAGCTCATCGAGACGATCCGCGCCCACCTGCACGTGGGAGAGAAGGAGGCGCGCAAGCGCGCCGTGGCCCTGCTCGACCGGGTGGGCATCCCCGCCGCCGCGCGGCGGATCGACGACTACCCGCACCAGTTCTCGGGCGGCATGCGTCAGCGCGTGGTGATCGCGCTCGCGCTCT
>CAYTBD010000039.1:0-12364 GCA_964435755.1 uncultured Rhodobacterales bacterium | reverse complement strand
TTGCCGTGGATGCCCATCTTCTCCTCGATCTTGCCGACCGAGACGGCGTTGCACGCGCCGAGCGAACCGTCCTCGTTGACGAGGACCTTCGGCACGATGAAGAGCGAGATGCCCTTGGTGCCCTCGCCGCCGCCCGGCGCCTTGGCGAGCACGAGATGGACGACGTTCTCGGCCATGTCGTGATCGCCGGCCGAGATGAAGATCTTCTGCCCGGTGATCCGGTAGCTTCCGTCGTCCTGCGGCTCGGCTCTGGTGCGCATGATGCCGAGGTCGGTGCCCGCGTGCGGCTCGGTCAGGTTCATCGTGCCCGTCCAGTCGCAGCTCACCATCTTCGGCAGCCATTTCGCCTTCTGGTCCTCGGTCCCGTGGGCGTGGATCGTGGAGTAGGCGCCGTGCGTCAGGCCCTGGTACATGTTCAACGCCATGTTGGCCGAGACGAAGATCTCGCCCACCGCGGTGTTCATCAGGTAGGGCAGGCCCTGGCCGCCGTAGTCGGGATCGCAGTCGATGGCGGTCCAGCCCGCATCCCGCAACTGGTCGAACGCGTCCTTGAAGCCGTCGGGCGTGCGCACGATGCCGTTCTCGAGCCTGCAGCCCTCTGCGTCGCCCACCGCGTTCAGCGGCGCGAGCACCTCCGATGCCAGCTTCCCGGCCTCCTCGAGGATCGCGCCGGTGAAGTCCGCGTCGAGATCCTCGTACCCGGTGATCCCGGTCTCGGCGATCCCGAGCAGTTCGTGGAGGACGAACTGCATGTCCTTGACGGGGGCGGTGTAGCTGGGCATCGGGGTCTCCTGTCGATGGTCTTCGGTCTATCCGGCGGCGCGCTTCGGCACCTTGAGCGAGGCGATCATCTCGGCGCCCCATCTGAGTTGCTGTTCGAGCTCGGCGATCGCCTCGTCGAGCTCCTCGCGCTGACGGATCATCGCGGCGAGCCGCGTCTGGGCGACCTCGTAGGTCTTCGTCAGCTGCGTCAGTTGCTGGTCCCCCATGTCGTAGAGGTCGAGCAGCTGGCGGATTTCCTCGAGGCTGAACCCGAAGCGCTTGCCGCGCAGGATCAGCTTCAGGCGCGCCCGGTCACGCCGGGTGAAAAGCCGCTTCTGGCCCTCGCGGATCGGGGACAGGAGCTCCTTCGCCTCGTAGAAACGGAGCGTGCGCGGCGTGACGTCGTAGGTGTCGCACATCTCGCGGATGGTCATCAGATCGTCGGTCATCTTCATGGTCGCTTGTTGTGTCATGCCGGTGACATGGCGAGCGCAAGGCATACTCTGCAAGATTGCTTGACGTTTACGTAACCTTAACGTCGCGTCACTTCCCGGCGGTGTGAAACAAGCGGAAAGGTGACGCGGGGTCCGGCGCAAAATCCGGCAAGGGCGGTGGCGTCAGTCGAGCGTGCCGGCGACCTCGTCGCGCAGTTGGCGGAGGTCCAGAATCGTCTCCCCCAGCGTCCTTCGCTCTTCCTCCAGCGCGACCAGTTGGCGGTCTGCGCGGCGGATGAACTCCTCGTACTGCGCCTGTGTCCCTTTCTGCTCGTAGATCTCGAGCCACTGGCGGATTTCCTCGAGGCTGAAACCGAACCGGCGTCCCCGCAGGATCAGCTTCATCCGCGCCACCTCCCGCGGGCCGTACCAGCGTGCGCGGCCGTCCTTCTCGGGGGCGAGGAGTTCGATGTACTCGTAGTAGCGCAGCGTCCGCGGCGTCACGTCGAACTCGGCGCACATCTCCTTGAAAGAGAGCTTCCCCTCAGCCATCGCCGGCCTCCCGGCGGCGAGGATAGACCTCCCGCGCGGGAGGTGCAATCGGGGCCGGTACCGCGCTTTTGCCCCTTGCGGCGGGTGCGTTGGCGGGCCGATAAGGGCATCATGACGACGGCAGCAGATACGGACCGCAAGGCCGAGCTTGCGCGGCAGTTCATCGAGGCGATCCCGCACTCCCGGGCGCTCGGCATGCGGCTCGTCGAACTCGGCGCCGGCGTGGCCGAGATCGAGATGGACTACGACGACCGCTTCGTCGGCGACCCGAAGACCGGCGTGATCCATGGCGGGGCGGTCTCGGCGCTGATGGACACCTGCGGCGGCGCGGCGGTGATGAGCCATCCCCACGCCCCCGCCGGCACCGCGACGATCGACCTGCGGATCGACTACATGCGGCCCGCGACGCCCGGCCAGACGATCCGCGCGCGGGCGACCTGCTATCACATCACCCGGTCGGTCGCCTTCGTCCGCGCCGTGGCGACCGACGAAGACACCGACCGTCCCGTCGCCACCGCGACCGGCGCCTTCACCGTCGAGCAGCCGGGGACCCCGGAATGAGCCGGCGGCCTCCAGAGCCTGTTCAGGTCGTCAAGCAGCGCCGTGACGGCGCGCTGCGGGCTCTTGTGGAATCGGTGCCCTACGCGCGCTTCCTCGGAATCGATTTCGACCGGCGCGGCGACGAGCTGACGGCGGTTCTGCATTTCGACGAGAAGATCATCGGCAACCCGTTCCTGCCCGCGATCCACGGCGGCGTCACGGCGGCGTTCCTCGAGGTGACCGCGCAGATGGAGCTCTACTGGTCTCTGCTCTGGGAGGGGATGGAAAGCGGCCGCATCGACGTCGCGTCGCTCACGCCCGAGACCCTGCCGCGTCTGCCGAAGACCATCGACTTCACCGTGGATTACCTGCGCACCGGGCTTCCGCGGGACGCCTATGCCCGGGGCCGGGTGAACCGGTCGGGCCGGCGCTATGCGAGCGTCTTCGTCGAGGCCTGGCAGGACAACCGCGCGCGTCCCTTCGCCCAGGCGACCGGTCATTTCCTGATGCCGTCGCGCGATGAGTGACGGCTCGGTCGGGCCGCTGACACACCGGCGCGTCCTGAAGATCGCCGTTCCCATCGTTCTCTCCAACGCGACCGTGCCGATCCTCGGCGCGGTCGACACCGGCGTCGTCGGCCAGCTCGGCGCCGCGGCGCCGATTGGCGCGGTGGGCATCGGCGCGATCATCCTGACCGGCATCTACTGGATCTTCGGATTCCTGCGGATGGGGACGGTCGGCCTGACGAGCCAGGCGATCGGAAGCTCCGACCACCCCGAGGCGGACGCGCTCCTGACCCGGGCGCTGATGATCGGCCTCGGCGCGGGGCTCGCCATCATCCTGCTGCAGATCCCGCTCTTCGCGGGATCCTTCCTTCTCGCCCCGGCCTCCGCGGAGGTCGAGGCGCTCGCCCGCGAGTACATGGCGATCCGGGTCTGGTCGGCGCCCGCGATCATTTCGATCTACGGGATCACCGGCTGGCTGATCGCCGCGGAGCGCACGCGCGCGGTGCTCGCGATCCAGGTGGCGATGAACGGGCTCAACATCCTGCTCGATCTCTGGTTCGTGCTCGGGCTCGGCTGGGGCGTGCAGGGCGTGGCAATCGCGACCTTCATCGCCGAGTGGTCTGGCTTCGCCGTTGGCCTCTGGTTCTGCCGCGACGCGATCCTGCGCGGCCACTGGCGCGACTGGCCCCGCGTCTTCGATGCGGTCCGGCTTCGCCGCATGGCCAGCGTGAACGGGGACATCCTCGTTCGCTCGCTTCTTCTGCAGGGCATCTTCATCTCGTTCCTGTTCCTCGGCGCGAACTTCGGCGACGTGCCGCTGGCCGCGAACCAGGTGCTCCTCCAGTTCCTGCAGATCACGGCTTACGCGATGGACGGCTTCGCCTTCGGCGCGGAGACGCTCGTGGGGCAGGCGCTGGGCGCGCGGCGCCGGGCGGCGCTCCGGCGCGCGGCATGGCTCACGAGCCTCTGGGGCCTTGCAACCGGCGCCGCGCTTGCCGTCTTTTTCGCGCTCGCAGGGCCGGTGCTGATCGACGTGATGACGACGGCCGAACCCGTGCGGGTCTCGGCGCGGGACTTCCTTCCATGGGTGGTCCTCGCCCCGCTTCTGGGCGCGGCGCCCTGGATGCTCGACGGCATCTTCATCGGCGCCACGCGGACCCGCGACATGCGCAACATGATGGTCGTCTCGACGCTGATCTATGCCGCCGCCGTCGCCATCCTGACGCCGCTCATGGGCAATCACGGGCTCTGGATGGCGCTCAACGTCTCGCTCGTGGCGCGGGGGGTGACGCTCTGGCTCCGCTATCCCGCGCTCGAAGCCCAGGCCGACAGGGCGGCGGCCTAGAGGATGCCGAGGACCGCCTCCGGCGCCCGTCCGAGCGCGAAGAGGGTGCGCCGACTGCGCCGCGACGAGCGGCGCGTCCGCGCCGTCACAGCCACTCCCCCTGCCGGGTGGCGACGGCCTGCGCCACGTTGCCGTGCCCGTCCCGCTCCAGCAGGCGATCGAGCCCGCGCGCGATCTTCGGGACGAGCGAAAGCCCCTCGTAGACCATCGCCGTATAGAGCTGCACCGCCGTCGCGCCGGCGCAGATCTTGGCGTAGGCCTGCTCCGCCGACCCGACGCCGCCGACCCCGACGAGGGGCAGCGTCCCGTGGGTCAGCTTGGAAAGCCTTGCGAGCACCCGCGTCGACCGCTCGAAGAGCGGCGCGCCCGAAAGCCCGCCCGCTTCCTGCGCGTCGCGGCTCGTCAGGCCCTGCCGCGACAGCGTCGTGTTCGTCGCGATGATCCCGTCGACCCTGGAAGCGAGGGTGACCGCCGCGATCTCTTCGAGCTCTTCCTCCTTCAGATCCGGCGCGATCTTGACGAAGATCGGGATCGGTCGCGGCAGGTCCGTCCGCACCTCCGCCACGCTCTGCAACACGGTCTTCAGCGCCGCTGCGCCCTGCAGGTCGCGCAGCTTCTCGGTGTTGGGCGACGAGACGTTCACCGTCGCGAAGTCGATGAAGGCGCCGGTGATCCGAAGCACCCGGGCGAAGTCCGCGACCCTGTCCGCGCTCTCCTTGTTGGCGCCGAGGTTGAGGCCGACGGGAATGCGCCTTGGCTCTCGCGCGAGCCGGGCGGCGATCTCCTCGGCGCCCTCGTTGTTGAAGCCGAACCGGTTGATCACCGCGCGGTCCCGGGACAGGCGGAACAGCCGCGGCCTGGGGTTGCCGGGCTGGGGCAAGGGCGTCGCCGCGCCGACCTCGATAAAGCCGAAGCCCGCACGCATGAGAGGCGCCAGCGCCTCGGCGTTCTTGTCGTATCCCGCCGCGAGCCCGACGGGGTTGGGCATCGCCAGCCCCGCCAGATCGGTCCGAAGGCGCGGGGACGTCACCGGGCCGGGCAGGGGGATGAGACCGGACCGCAGCGCCTGAAGCGAAAGCTCGTGCGCCCGTTCGGGATCGAGGCGGTGGAAGACCGCGAGGCCGAGCCGCTCGATCAGGCTCATGCCATGTCTTCCGGAAAGGCGTGGCGCCCGCCGGCCATCGGCAGCGGTTTCGCCCAGACCACCTCGTCGCGACGCAGCGCCCGGTAGAGATGCGGGAACAGCTGGCCGCCGCGCGAGGGCTCCCACCTGAGCGCGTCGCCCATGCGGCCCGCCTCGAAGGCCACGAGCCACAGACCGTCCTCGCCCGCGAAATGCTTCGCCGCGGTCTCCGCCACCTGCCCGGCGGTCGAGAAGTGGATGAACCCGTCGGCGAGATCGACGGGCGCGCCCCGCGTCTCGCCCGCGGCCTCGAACGACTCCCATTCCGAAGAGCGGAGAATTTTGTAGATCAGCATGCGTCGAGGCTTGGACCCTGCCTCGCGCACGGTCAAGCGGCCTGCGTCACATGCACGTCACACGCCACCGCTTTTTTAGCCGACGAAGGGGCTTTGACTCGGTCCCGCTATGGCGTCACTCTGGCGTCACAAACCTTTCAGGGAGACTTCCGACCATGATCGCAAGACTGCTCGCGAGTTCCGCCGCCCTCGCCGTGACGGCCGGCGCGGCGGCGGCCGACTACACGCTGCACGTCCTTCACATCAACGATCTGCACAGCCGGATCGAGCCGATCAACCGGTTCGATTCGACCTGCTCGGCCGAGGACAACGAAGCCGGCGAATGCTTCGGTGGCGTGGCGCGTGTCCACACCAAGATCAACGAGCTTCGCGACCGGATCGTCTCCGAGGGCGGCAACGTCATCGTGCTGGACGCCGGAGACCAGTTCCAGGGCTCCCTGATGTACACGACCTACAAGGGCGCCGCCGAGGCCGAATTCATGAACATGATCGGCTTCGACGCCATGGTCGTGGGCAACCACGAATTCGACGACGGGCCCGAGAAGCTCGCGGAGTTCGCCGATCTGGTCGAGTTTCCGGTGATTTCTGGCAACCTCGATCTCAGCCAGTCGAACCTCCTCAACGGAAAGGTCGAAAACCACGTCGTCCTCGAGGTGGGCGGAGAGAGGATCGGCATCATCTCCGCGCTCGCGGCCGACACGGTGGAGACCTCCTCGCCCGGCCCGAACGTGATCTTTCAGGACGAAATCGACAGCCTCGCGGCCGATGTCGCGACGCTCGAGAGCGACGGCGTCACCAAGGTCATCGCCGTGACGCACGTCGGCCTGCCGAAGGACATCGAGATCGCGGCCGCCGTCCCCGGTGTCGACGCCATCGTCGGCGGTCACTCGCACAGCTATCTTTCGGCCTCCGATCCCGAGCGTCAGGGTCCATACCCGACGTGGGTGAGCCAGGAGGACGGCACGCTGGTCCCGGTCGTTCAGGCCTATGCCTATTCGAAATACGTCGGACATCTCGTGCTCGAGTTCGACGACGCGGGCGACCTGATCCATGCCGAGGGCGACACGATCGTGCTCGACGCATCGGTCGAGGAGGACCCCGACGTCGTCGCGCGGGTGGCCGAACTCGCCGGCCCGATCGAGGATCTCAAGGCGACGGTCGTCGCCGCCAGCTCCGGCTTCATCGAAGGCGACCGGACCGTCTGCAGGGCGGAGGAATGCCAGATGGGCAACCTCGTCGCGGACGCGATGCTCGACCGCGTGAAGGATCAGGGGGTGAGCATCGCCATCCAGAACGGCGGCGGTCTTCGCGCGTCGATCGACGAGGGCGAAGTCACGATGGGAGAGGTCCTGACGGTCCTGCCGTTCCAGAACACGCTCGCCACCTTCGACGCCACCGGCCAGATGATCATCGATGCGCTGGAGAACGGCGTGGGTCAGGTCGAGGAGGGCGCGGGCCGCTTCCCGCAGGTCGCCGGCCTGAAGTACACGTGGCAGGCCTCGGCCGAACCGGGCAGCCGCATCCGCAGCGTGGACGTCATGGAAGGCGGAGAGTGGACCGCGATAGACCCCGAAAAGGTCTACGGCGTGGTGACGAACAACTACATGCGGAACGGCGGTGACGGCTACCGCATGTTCCGCGACGGCATGAACGCCTACGACTACGGCCCGGGACTCGAGGTCGTCGTTGCCGACTACATGGCGGCGCAGGACGGCATGTACGAGCCCTACATCGACGGCCGGATCACCCGGGCCGAGTGAGGGCCTGCGGCGCTCCCTCGCGAGGGGGCGCCGTCACTCGTCCTCGAGCGGCGGCTCGCAGGCTTCGAGCCTGACCTCCTCGTCGCCCATCCGCGCGATGATCACTGAATCGCTCTCCCGTCGGAGAGCGATTTCCGTCTCGCCCATGTCCTCGCCCATCCGCTGGCAGTCCGCCAGGGGCACGACAAGCTCGCCGTCCTCCCAGGTCATCTTTCCCAGCGACGTGCAGATCGTCCGGCCCATCTCGACCGACCCGAGCGCAAAGGCCCAGACCGCGTCGGAATCGTCGCACGCGCCGTCCACGGCGAAGAGGCCCTGGAAGCGGCTCTGGAACGCCTCCTCTCCCAGGCGCGTTTCGCCGCGCTCCTCTTCGGAGAGGATCGTATCCTCGAGCCGCCCCTCGCTTTCGGTCTGCGCGGGAACGGGAAACGCGGCGCCGAGGACGGCGACAAGGGCGAGCGGGGGGAGGAACCTGGCATGTGTCATGGCGGGAGAACGCAGAAGATGCGCGCCGGGTTTCACGAATCCCGTTCGGCCCGTATAGAATCCCCATGTGCGGCCGTTTCGCGATCACGCTTCCCCCCGACGCCATGGCGCGGCTCTTCGAAGCCTTGCCGGCGAACGACCTGCCGCCGGTCCCGAACTACAACGTCTGCCCGACCAACGACGTCCATGCCGTGATCTCCGGTGAACGCCGCCGCATCGTCTCGATGCGCTGGGGGTTTCTGCCGCACTGGTACAAGACGCCGACGGATGGACCGCTGCTCATCAACGCGCGGGCCGAGAGCATCGCCGAAAAGCCCGCCTTCCGCGCCGCCGCCCGGGAAAGGCGCTGCCTGATCCCGGCCGACGGGTTCTATGAATGGACGAAGGACGCGGAAGACAGGCGGCTGCCGTGGTACTTCCGGCGCACCGACGGCGCGCCCATCGCCTTTGCCGGGATCTGGCAGGACTGGGAGCGCGACGCAGAGCGCCTGACGACCTGCGCCATCGTCACCACCGAGGCCGGGGGACGCCTGACGCAGGTCCACCACCGCGTGCCCGTCATCGTGCGGCCCGAGCACTGGGCGCTCTGGCTCGGCGAGGAGGGGAAAGGCGCGGCTCGTCTCATGACCTCCCCCGGGGACGGCGAGCTCGAGTTCTTCCGCGTGGATCCCAAGGTGAATTCGAACCGGGCGAGCGGCCCCGGGCTCATCGAACCCGTCTGTGGATAAAAAAAGGCCGCACCTAAGCGCGGCCTGTCCAGTCAGGGAGGAAACATGACCGCTCCACGCCCATGGAGACGGCTGATCCGCGCGCTCGCGATGTCTTCGGAAATGGGGGCCGGAACTCAATCAACCGCCGACGCCCCTGCCTCGTACGCTCGAGAACGCCTTGCGGAAACGGTACCAGAAATTTCCGCTGCCGCTAGGTAAACGCGGCCGGCACGTCAATTGGCGCCGGAGGCGTTGCATTGCCGGCACAGTGGATAATCTTGTGGACAGGTCACGCGAAGCGGGAAATCGCCTTGCAGAACAGGTCCCCGTCGACGTTTCCGCCGGAGACGACGACGATCACCGCGCGTCCCGAAACCGTTTCGGCATGCCAGAGCGCCGCGGCGAGGGCGACCGCCCCGCCGGGTTCCGCCACGATCTTCAGCCGCTGGAACGCGGCGGCCATCGCCCGAAGGCAGTCCTCGTCGGGGACCGCGATGCCCGGCCCGCAGAGCCGCTGCATGATCGGAAACGTCAGCTCTCCCGGCGCGGGCGTCACGATCGCGTCGCAGATCGACCCCGAGGTCCGGTCGTTCCGCACGATCTCTCCCGCCGCGAGCGAGCGCGCGGTATCGTCGAATCCTTCCGGTTCCACCGGGCGCGCCCGCAGCCCCGGCGCCTTCGCCTCGAGCGCGAGCGCGATCCCGGAGGTCAGTCCGCCGCCGCCGCAGCAGACGAGGACGTCGGCGTCGGCGACCCCCGCCTCGGCCGCCTGCGCGGCGATCTCCAGCCCGACGGTGCCCTGGCCCGCGATGACCTGCGGCTCGTCGTATGGCTTGATGAGCGTGAGCCCGCGCTCCCGCGACAGACGCGCGCCGATCTCGTCCCGATCCTCGCCGCCCACGCGGTCGTAGAGCACGACCTCCGCCCCGAGCGCGCGGGTGTTCTCGATCTTCAGTCGCGGCGCGTCCCGGGGCATCACGATCACCGCCGGCACCCCGAATTCGCCCGCGGCGCGCGCGACCCCCTGCGCGTGGTTGCCCGACGAGAAGGCGATCACGCCGCGCTTCCGGACGTCGGGGTCCAGTGCGGAGACGGCGGACCGGCCGCCGCGATACTTGAACGACCCGGTGTGCTGAAGGCATTCCGGCTTCACCAGCACCCGCCGCCCGGCGATCTCGTCGAGAAACGGCGAGGACAGCAGCGGCGTCACCCGCGCATGGCCGCGCAGACGCGCGGCGGCGGCTTCGATCATGTCGATGTTCACGGAAGCTGCTCCACCCAGTCTCTGATGACGGTCACGGCCTCGGGCTCGTCGAGGAACGGCACGTGGCCGCGATCGGCCACCTCGGCATAGAGCATGTCGGGCCGCCGGCGCCGCATCTCCGCCGCCGTCCCGGCCGACAGGAGATCCGAGTTCGCCCCGCGGATCAGCGCGAGCGGCAGGCCCTCGAGCGCCTCGAACAAGGGCCAGAGGTCCGGCGCTGGCGTCTCGGCGGCCGCGAGAAACGCCTCCCGGAGCTTGGGATCGTAGTTGATCCTGAGCCCCTCGGGCGCTTCCACGTAGTGCCTGCGCACCTCCTCGGCCCAGCGGCCCTCGGGGACGTTCGCGAAGCCCGCCATGATCTTCGCCCGTCCCGCCGCGGCCTCGGCCAGCGTCTTCTCCACCGGGTTCCGCCCGATGAAGTCGCCGATCGCGGAGAGGCCGGGCACGTCGAGTTCCGGTCCGATGTCGTTCAGGCACACGCCGCTCAGCCGGTGTTTCGCCTCCGCCGCCAGCAGCATCGCGATGAGCCCGCCGCGCGACGTCCCGAGGATCGCCGCACGCGAGATCCCGAGATGGTCGAGCAGGTCCAGCGCGTCGCGCGCCTCGACCGGGATCTGGTAGGTCGCGGGGTCGGCCCGGTCCGACCGGCCGCGCCCGCGATAGTCCATCCGGATCAGCCGGACGTCGGCGAGGTGCGGCGCGACGTAATCGAAATCCGTCCCGTTCCGGGTGAGGCCCGCGAGGCAGAGCACCGGCTTGCCGTCGCGCGGCCCCTCATCGGTGTAGTGGAGGCGCACCCCGTCGGACGTGGTGAAATCCGCCATCAGAGCCTCGCCGCGAGATCGCCGATGCCGGCAAGGTCGGGCAACGTGTGATGCGGCCGCGCCGGCAGCCGGTCCATCGGCTCGCCCGTCCGGTTCACCCAGACGGTCGTGAAGCCGTAGCCGGCCCCCGCCGCCGCGTCCCAACCATTCGCCGAAACGAAGAGCACCTCGTCAGGAGACACCTTCAGATGCCGTCCGACGAGATCGTAGACCCGCGCGTCGGGCTTGAAGACGCCGACCTCCTCGACCGACAGCACGGCGTCGAGCATGCCGCCGATCCCCGCCGAGGTCACGGCGGCGTCCAGCATCTCGGGCGACCCGTTCGACAGGATCGCCGTCGTCCGCCCGGCCGCGTTCAGCGTGCCCAGCATCGCCGGCACCTCCGGATAGGCCGAAAGCTCCCAGTAGAGGGCGAGAAGCCGCTCCCGCAGTTCGGGATCGTCGAGGCCCGAGGCCTCCATCGCCCAGTCGAGCCCGTCCTGCGTGACCTCCCAGAAATCGGTATGCGCGTCCATCGCGGCACGCAGCCAGGTGTACTGCAACTGCTTCGTCCGCCAGTCCGCCGCGAGCGTCCGCCAGACGCGCGCCAGCGCGTCGCGGCCCGGCTCCTCGGCGGCCAGGCGCGCCGCCGCTCCGACGTCGAAGAGCGTTCCGTAGGCGTCGAAGACGCATGTTTTGATGGGCATGTGCCGTCTCCCTCGCGGGCGACGATGGCACAGGCGCCCGAGGGAGGGAAGGGCGCCGCGCGCGGAACAAAGCGCGGCCGGCGGGGTTTACATGCCGGTCGTCAGTTGACACGTTGCCTCAATCACCGGGCACCCGCCGAGGCTGGCGGCCCCAGAAAGCCATATCTCAAGGGAAACGAGAGCATGAGCGACGTCAAGACGGGTGATACCGTCCGTATTCATTACACCGGCACTCTGAAAGACGGTTCGACCTTCGACAGTTCCGACGGCCGCGAGCCTCTGGAATTCACCGTTGGTGCCGGACAGATCATCCCGGGTCTCGACAATGCCATCCCCGGAATGACCGTCGGCGACAAGAAGGTCGTCGAGGTGCCCGCGGATGAAGCCTACGGGACCCACAATCCCGAGGGGGTGCAGTCGGTGCCGCGCGAGCAGGTGCCCGAGCACATCCCGCTCGATCCCGGAACGCAGCTTCAGGTTCAGACGGGCGACGGGCGCACGCTGCCCGTGACCGTGACCGACGTGTCGGAGGAGGCGGTGACGCTCGATGCGAACCACCCGCTCGCCGGCAAGGATCTGACCTTCGAGGTCGAACTGGTCGAGATCGTCTGACCGCTCAGAGATAGGCGCCGAGAAGCAACGCCCCGCCCGTGAAATGGGCGGCGGTCGTGAAGAGATAGGCGCCCAGGGCCAAGGCCGCCTGTCCGGGCCTCATGCGGTGTCTGCCGCGGCTGACCTTCTCGGCCGCCCTGATCGTCAGCGCCCCGAGCAGCGCGACGAGGAAGAGCAGGACCGACTCCAGCACCAGCGCCGCGGCCGCGAAGGCCGCGCTCATCCCGATCGTGAGACCCGTCGCGAGGCGGTGATCGAAGGACTGCGTGACCGCGCGGACGCACCGCCCTCCGTCCAGCGGCCAGAGCGGCAGCAGGTTGAGGAAGTTCAGCGCGGCCGTCGTCGCCGCGAAGATCCAGAGGAACTTCGAGACCGGATAGGAAAACGGCAGGAAGACCTCCGAG
>CAYTBD010000038.1:0-12516 GCA_964435755.1 uncultured Rhodobacterales bacterium | reverse complement strand
GGCCAGCACGTTCGTCAGGTCGAGCACCCGCACGCCCGAGAGGGGTGCGGATGCCCGACGCTCAGTCGCCATCGGCCACGCCTTCGGCGCGCCGCCGCGCACGCCGCGCGCGAAAGCTCGGCAGCAGGACAAGAAGCAGTGCCACAACGAGGAGCGCCAGTGTCATCGGCCGTTCCCAGATGAAGTCGAGGCCGCGATAGAGCTGCATCGACCGGGCGAAGTTGTTCTCCAGCATGGTGCCGAGGATGAACCCGATGAGGAGCGGCGCGAGAGGATAGTCGGCGAAGCGCAGCACCGTCGCCAGCACGCCCAGCCCCACGAGCATCAAAAGCTCGGTCGCGTTGTTCTGCCCGATATAGGCCCCCATCAGGGTGAAGAAGAGGATGAAGGGGATGAGATAGTTTCTGGGAATCGACAGGATCTTCGCGATGTAGGGGATGAGCGGCAGATTCAGGATCAGCAGTACGATGTTGCCGATGAACATCGAGGTGATGACGGCCCAGAAGATGTCGGGCTCGTCGATCATCAGCCGTGGACCCGGCGTGACGTTGAGCGCGATGAGCGCGCCGAGCAGGATGGCCGTGGTGCCGGAGCCGGGGATGCCCAGTGTCAGGAGCGGCACGAACGACCCCGTGCAGGCGGCGTTGTTGGCCGCTTCCGGCGCGGCGAGACCCTTGACGGATCCCTTGCCGAACTGCGCCTGATCCTCGCCCCTGGCGATGTTGCGCTCGACCGCGTAGCCGAGGAAGGACGCGATGGTCGCGCCTGCGCCCGGCAGGACGCCGATGAAGAAGCCCTGCACCGACTGTCTGCCGATGACGGGCATGATGGCCTTCCCTTCCGCCCTCGAGAACCGGAGGCCGGTGATCTTGCTCGATCCGCCGGTCTCGCTTCCCCGGTTGGAGCGCGCGGGGTTGAGGACGAGGAACATCGCCTCGGGCAACGCGAACATCGCCATGGCGAGCGTGATGAAGTTGATGCCGGACTGCAGGTCCATCATTCCCATGGTGAACCGCGGCATGTTGAAGAGCGCCCCTTCGCCGACGGTGGCGAGGATCAGGCCGAGGATGGTCATCATCAGCGCCTTGGCGACCTGACCGGTGCCCGCGAAGGCCGCGATGGCGGACAGGCCCACGACCATCAGCGCGAAGTACTCCGCCGAGTGGAACAGAAGCGCGACCGAGGACAACGCAGGCGCGAAGATCGCAAGCAGGATCGCCCCGATCGTGCCGCCCGCGAAGCTCGCGACGGCGGCGATGGTCAGGGCCTTGCCGGCCTCGCCCCGTCGCGCCATGGGATAGCCGTCGAAGCTCGTGGCGACCGTCCCGGCGACGCCGGGCGCGTTCAGCAGGATCGAGGAGGTCGAGCCGCCGAAAATCGCGCCGTAATAGACCCCGGCGAGAAGGATCAGGGCCGCCGTGGGGTCGCCCAGCGTGATCGCGACGGGGATCATGATGGCGATGATCGACATGGGCCCGAGGCCCGGAAGCATGCCGATGAAGGTGCCGATCAGGCAGCCCGCGACAACCATCAGGAGGTTCTGGACCGAGAACGCGGCCGAAAGGCCGATCATGATGCCTTCAAGCATGGCTCACCTCAGGAAAAAGGGCAGCGGTCGCAGAAAGATTCCCAGCACTTCCTGCACGAGGTACCAGATCGCGCCGCTCGCGATGGCGGCGATCAGGATCATCGTGATCCAGCGCCGCTCCCCGAGGATCGCGGACCCGCCGGCGAGGAAGACCGTCGTGGCGAGCAGGAAACCCGCGGAACGGAGCGTCAGCGCATAGGCGACCATCAGGCCCAGAAGCATCAGCGCCTGGCCGAGATTGTAGTCGTGCAGACGCCGGTAGTTGATGTCGACGGCCGATGGCTCATCCTCTCCGCTCGGCTTCTCCAGCCCGAAGAGAACGATCAGCCCCACGATGATCCCGAGCACGGCCAGCACCTTCGGGAAGGTCGATGGCCAGACCGGGTTTCGCTGCATGAAGGGCGGCAGGAGCTGATCCATCGTGAAGAAGGCCGCATAGCCGTAGATGCAGCAGAACGCGATGAAGATCAGTGCGATCCAGCGATCGAGCGTCATGGCCTCCCCTCCCCCTGGATGCCGACTGTCCGGCGTCGCCCGCGCAAGAGCGGGCGACGCTCTTGGCTAAAGGCTGGCGCCCCGCGCCATCTGCGCGCCGCTCACAGGAACCCGAGGGTTCGCATCAGGTCGCCGATCTCCTGCTCCTGCGCCTCGAGGAAGGCCCGAAACTCCTCGCCGGGATTCCAGATGTTCACCCAGCCGTTGCGCGAGCGGACCTCTTCCCAGGCCTCCGTGTCGTACATCGCCTCGAACATGTCGATGTACTGTTGACGGTCCTCCTCGGGCATGCCCGGCGGGCCAAAGAAGCCACGCCAGTTGACGAAGGTGGTCTCGATCCCCTGCTCCATGAAGGTCGGCGCCTGATCGTAGGCCGGCACGCGATCGGGCGCGGTCACGCCGAGGATGCGCACTTCGCCCTGATCGGCCAGCGCGATGGCTTCGGAAAAGCCGGTGGACAGCGCGTCGATCTCGCCCGAGAGCAGGCCGGCCATGGCCTCGCCGCCCGCGTCGTAGGGGATGTAGTTGACCGCCGTCGGATCCTCGCCCGCGGCCTGCATCACCATGGCGGCGACGAGGTGGTCCATGCCGCCCGGAACGGACCCGCCGCCGACGGCGAAATCGTTGCCCTGCTCGGCATAGGCGGCAAGAAGCCCCTCCATGTCCTCGATCGGGCTGTCTGCCGGCACCACGAGCGCGGCGTAGTCGCCGATCGTGCCGGCCACCAGCGTCAGGTCGCGGAAGCTCTGCGGAAAGACGCCGGTCAACGAGCGGATCACGATCGGCGTGGAGTTCACCATCAGCGTGTTCTCGAGGCTGTCGGCGTTCTCGATCATGTAGGCGATCGCGACGCCGCCGCCGCCGCCGGACATGTTCTCGTAGGTCGCGTTGCCGACGAGCCCGCTTTCGGTCAGCGCCTCGCCCGTGCCGCGCGCGGTGCCGTCCCAGCCGCCGCCGGCGCCGCCGGGGACGATGAAGTGCAGTTGGTCGACCATCTGCTCGGACTGCGCGTGCGCCGCGTTGCCGATGGCCAAGGTTGCGGTCGCCGCGGCAACAAGCGCGCGGCGCGTCCACCCAAAGGTGTTCATGGATGTTCCTCCCATTTGACAGGCGGTCCTCTGCCGCCCATGGTTCATGGTCACCACACGAAGCTGACAGAAGCCTGACACAGGTGAGGAGCGCGGCCGGAACGCCGCCGCGAGGGAGGATCGGGTGAGGTATCTTCTTGTCGAGGACAATCCGGAACTGGCCGAGGCGGTCGTGAGCCGGCTCGCCCTGGACGGACATGCGGTCGATCACGCGGCGAGCCTCGAGGCGGCCGAGGATTGCCTCGCCACGGCGGAATACGACCTGATCCTGCTCGACGTGATGCTGCCCGACGGCGACGGGCGCGATTTCCTGATCCGGACGCGCGTGCACCTGGAGGTGCCGGTGATCGTCCTGACGGCTCGAAGCCAGGTGTCGGACCGCGTCGTCGCGCTCGACCACGGCGCGGACGACTACATCACCAAACCCTTCGACTTCTCCGAGCTCGAGGCGCGCTGCCGTGCCGTCCTGCGCCGTCGCGGCGGATCGGCCCGCAACGAGATCGCTCTCGGGACGTCCGTCTTCGACCCGATGGCGGGAACGCTCCGCTGCGGGACCGATATGGTCGAACTCCGCAGCCGCGAGATCCGCCTGCTCGAGGTCTTCGCGCGGCATCCGGGGCAGATCCTGTCGAAGGGGCAGCTCATGGACCGGCTTTTCTCGCACGATGCCGAAGTCACCGAGAACGCGATCGAGGTTTATGTCGGGAGGCTGAGACGTCGCATCAACGGGATGGGCCTCCGCATCGACACCGTGCGGGGGCTCGGCTACCGCATGGAGGCCGGGCGGTCATGACGGCCACCGGCTCGATCGGGCGCCGGCTGACGCTTCTGCTGGCCGGCGTCGCGGCGCTTCTTTCGCTGATGTCCTGGGGCATGGTGTCCGGCCTCGCCCGCCAGGCGGCGGAGCGCACGCAGGACAACGTGCTGGTGGCCTCGGCCACGACCATCGCGGAGACGCTGCGCACCGAACAGGGCGAGGTGCGTCTGGACCTTCCGTATTCCGCCTTCTCGATGCTGGGCGCGATCAGCGAGGATCGGGTGTTCTACCTCGTCACCGCCGGCGCGGAGATGCTGACGGGCTACCCCGACCTGCCGGTGCCCACGCTCGACCGGCCTGCGCCCGGTCGCGTGAGCTTCAATACCGGCTCCTATCGCGGAGAGGAGGTGCGCATGGCCTCGCTCACGCGCGTGGTGCTCGCGGGTGCCGAACCCGTGCCGGTCACCGTGACCGTCGCGCAGACCCGCAACGGCGTCGGCGCCATCGCGGGAGAACTGTCGCAACTCGCCGCGATCCTGTCGGTCGCGTTCTTCGTGGTGGCGGTCGGGCTGTCGTTCGTCGCCGCGCGGACCTCGCTCCGACCGCTCAACGAGATCGCTCAGGCGGTGTCGCGGCGCGGACCGTCCGACCTTCGGCCACTCAGACGACCCGCGCCGACCGAACTCGCGCCGCTCATGGGAGCGCTCGACCGGCTGATGGACCGGCTCGGTCAGTCGATCCGGCGCTCGGAGGATTTCATCGCCGAGGCCGCCCATCGCGTGCGAACGCCCCTCGCCACGGTCCGGGCGCAGGCGGAGATCGCGCTTCGCTCCATCGATGACGAGACCGAGCGCGCGCGCCTGCGCCGGATGATCCGCGCCGTCGACGAAAGCTCGCGCTCGGCGGGGCAGCTCCTCGACCACGCGACGGTGGCCTTCCGCGCCGACGATCTCGCCCGCGACAGGCTCGACCTCGCCGAGCTCGCACGCCAGACGGTCGAGGCCCTGGAGCCGACCGCCGCGATGAGAGACATCGAGATCAGGCTGCACGCCGAACCGGCCGAGATCGGGGGAGACGCCATTCTCCTCGAAAACGCGCTCCGCAACGTGCTCGACAACGCGATCAAGTATTCCCCCGAAGACACGGTGATCGAGTTGCGGGTCGCCCGGCAGGACGGCGGCGCGCGCGTATCGGTGACCGACGAGGGGCCGGGCCTCGGGGACGGTCCGGTCGACGAACTCACGGACCGCTTCCGCCGGGGCGGGAATACCGAAGGCATCGTCGGGTCCGGCCTGGGGCTCACCATCGCCAACGACGTTCTCCGCGCCCATGGCGGGCGGCTGGAGCTGGGAGAAGGTCCCGAAAGGAGGGGAGCATGCGTCTCGCTGGTCTTGCCGTCGTCCTGAGCCTCTGGGCCGCTTGCGCCGCGGCCTTGGAGGTGGAGGAGCACCGCCGCTACGAGGGCACGGGGGAGCAGACGTTGCGCGTTCTCTCGACCGCCGATCTCGATGTCTTCACGCCGTTTCTGGAGGCTTACCACGAAGAGAACCCCCAGATCACGCTCGACTACACCGTCGCCTCCTCGGCAGAGCTTCACCGTGGAATCCGGAATGGCGCGGATTTCGACGTCGCCATTTCCTCGGCGATGGATCTGCAGTTCCAGCTCGTCAATGACGGCTTCGCGCGGAGCCATCGCTCGCCCGTCACCGATGCGCTCCCGGACTGGGCGCGGTGGCGCGACCAGATCTTCGCTTTCACCACCGAGCCGGCCGTTGTCGTGATTTCGACGGAGGGTTTCGCCGGCCTCCCGGTCCCGGCGACCCGGCAGGAGCTCATAACGCTTCTGCGCGACCATCCTGACCGCTTCCATGGCGCGGTCGGCACCTACGACGTGCGCGAAAGCGGGCTCGGCTATCTCTTCGCGACGCAGGAGGCCCGCGCGACCGACGCCTACTGGCGGCTTTCTGAGGTGATGGGGCGACTCGACCCGGAGCTCTACTGCTGCTCGGGGCAGATGATCGACGATGTGGCCGAAGGCCGGCTGGCGCTGGCCTACAACGTTCTGGGCAGCTATGCCGCCGAGCGGCTCGCGCGGGATTCCGGCGGCCGGGTCCGGATCCTGAGGATGACGGATTTCTCGAACGTGATCCTGAGAACCGCGATCGTTCCCGGTGCTGCGCAGGATCCGCAGAACGCCGGCAGGTTCATCGACAGGCTTCTCGCCATCGGACTGCGCGAGACCGAGGGAGACTGGCCGCTTCCTCCCCTCGGAGAGACGAGCGAGAATGCCCGCGGCGGCTTTGGCCCGATCCGTCTCGGGCCGGCGCTGATGGTCTATCTGGACCCGCTGAACCGCCGGACGTTCCTTCAGGAATGGGGAAACGCGATCGAGCAGCGGTGATCGCCCGAGGACATGCGGGAGCGTGTGATCTGCGGGCACCGCCCGCGCCTCATCTTTTTTGACCTCCGCGATCAGGCGGAAGACGGCGAAATCGGAGCGATCCGTCCACGAACACCCGGCCAGAGCACGCTCGAAGCTCTGCGCGCTCGCCCGAGCGTCACCCGCGCGGCACCTTCGGTTCGCGGCTGTCCGATCGGTTCACGAAGGCGTATCGATCGAGTTCGATCTCGAACCGGCCGGACACATCGCTCTCGCGGGCTCCGAAGAGATAGCCGAGCGCCTCGCCGACGGCCCCGGCCGTCGTCCCTGCAAGCATGACCGGAACGACCTGCGGAAGGAGAGCCCGCCCGCGTCCGCTCCTGCGGATGTGCCCGATGGCTCTTAAGACGCGGAGGAGAGGGACGAGGGGCGCGCCCGCCGCGTAGAGCAGGCGGCGCGCGGTCGTCCAGTGCAGCACGGCTGCCCGCGCGTCCCCGTAGATCCGCTGCGACATGAACTCGTGCCGGAGAAATGAGCTGAACCTCGAAATCTGCACATGCGGGATCACCACGTCGCCGAGGAGATACATCTCCGTGCCCTTCAGTCGCAGATCTTCATGTAGGACGGCCTCGTTGCCCATCAGCGGTTCGAGATCCTCGCCGTACTCGAGGAGCATGTTCCTCAGATAAACGGCGTGATGTCCTCCGAGGCTGGAGACCGGCCCTGGCGTGACCGGCGCCGCGACCCGGCCGAATTGAGCATAGAGATGCGCCCAGGCGACAAGTCCCGGGTTGGCCGGAACCATTCCGAACCCGAGGGCGACCCGGTCTGTTCCCGCCATCACCTCCAGCGCTTTTTCGGCGGTTTCGGGCGGCGGGAAGTTGTGCTCCTCGATGTACATCACGTAGGGCGACGTCGCGGCGCGGATCCCCGCGGCGAGCATCTGACCGGTCGAAACGGAGCGTCCGACCTCCACGATGCGGTAGGCGCCGAATCTCTCCAGAACACCGATATCCGCGTCGAGGTGGACGGCGGACGGGCAGACGACAACCATCTCGAGTTTCTCCAGCGCGGTCTGTTGGAGAAGGTATTCGGTGGACCTGCGACACGTCTCGAACGTGTCGTCGGTGCTGACGATCATCGCGAGCGAGGTCGTTGTGTTCACCCGAGAGCCTCCCTGAGCCGCCGGACGCCAGCATGAGCCAAGGCGGGCCCGTACTCAAGCGTCGGTGGCCGTCATGGTCGCCGGCGTGCCCGGCCGGAGCGGGGGCGGCAGGCCGATGATGTGGCATCTTTGAGATGGAAAATGGCGCTACTGGCATCTGAAGGGAAACAAAGCGCTCCGAATGCTCGTCGGTGTTTCGAAAAATCCGATCGAACCTACCCTTTGATCACGTTGGCAGCAGACGTCATGCGTGGGATTATGCAGATCAAGGAAAGAGACCTGTTCGGTCGAGGGCGTTGAGAGTTGAATCGGTAAGCGGATGTCCATCCGCGCATCCCTCTCCCGAAAAGAAATGGGGGCCGCTCCCGAAAGCGGCCCCCAAGGTTCCAGGACGGTGTGGTAAGTGGTGCGTCCGCCGGCCTGAATCGCGTCTCCGCGTGGTTCACGAGTGGTAACGATGGTAGGACTTTCAGCTTGGCGTCACGTCGTGGCGAAGTCCTGCCGAAACCTTGGCGAATTCACGGCATTTCCAGCCGTGGCGGAAACTGTTCGTTGACAGTCGGCCCCCGGGGCGTTTCCGGGGGTGAACCCTTTGCGCCATCCAAAACTCTGCCGCTTTTCGCCCTAATAAGGCCGTCAAAGGAAGGTGTGTAGACCCTGACGCAAGAAGGGCCTGCACATGCTGACAATCCTACATGATCAGATCGCCACCGGTGGCCGGAGATTTGAGGTCGCACGGGCAGCGGGCGAGGAGGTCCGCTGCGCTGCCGGTGCGACGCGACAGATGGCGACACGGCTCATCGCGCTCGGCTACGATCCCTCGCTCCCGGTGAAGATCGTCCGCGAGGATCCGGTCCTGTTTGGTCCGCCATATCATCTTGCTGGACTCACGCTTGCCCTTGCTGCGCATATCGATCCTTTCGCGCCGGCATCGTATGTCCCCGAGGGCGACGTCGATGGTCCTGACGTCGCAGGAGCGCGTGGGATCGTGGCCGGATCAGCTGTGGGTCGATGAAATGGCGAGTCGCCGGAGCCGCGATTCAGCCTCGTCTTCCATCGTGGCGTCCGTCGTGAGCTCGTGCATGCGCTCTATCGCGGACCTGAAGCGCTCGATTTCCGCCGCGTCGAATTCGCGATCGCTTCTGGCGAAGCTGCCGATCGACCGTGTCCCCTCTTTCTCCAGAGCGATGGTCACGCCGTGTGCCAGCCCGTGGGCCCTGGCCGCGCCGAAAACGTCGGCTTCGTCGGCCTCCGCAAGCTCGGACCAGCGAACGGCCCCTTCGTTGGTCAGGCCCCAACGCACCGTCGGGTCATGCATGATGAGGCCACGGCGCGAGTATTCCTCCATCCAATCCCGGCGATATGTCTGGAAAAGGAATTTTGACGTGGTGAAACTCACATGCAGACCGATCGCGAATCCTGTCGGATTCTCCGCGACGAGACGCTTCAGGATCGCTTCAACTTCCTCAACGGGGATCACTGCAGGAGCTTCCTTTTCAATCGAGTGGCGATAAGGGCCAAGGAAAGTCTAGAAGATTACCTCACGGGTGTGTAGCGGTTCGTATCGTATCGAGCAATTCTCTCCTCCTCTGTTCCCGGAGCATTCGTGGCGAACCCCGAATTCAACATCGACGACTACGGATTCGGTGATCTGGCACCGGCAGGCTTCTACCTGGCGATCCGCGTCGGCTTCGCTTTCCCGGAGTTCGAACACAACGCCCTGCCGCTTGGATGGGTGCACATGTACACGCGTGGCGGGCTCATCATGCACGATCCCGTCATGCGGTGGATCTACGGCAACGAGGGCGTCATTCGCTGGAGCGAGATCGACCTGTCCGATTCACTGGGGGTTCTCGCGCAGGCAGAGGAGTTCGGGCTGAACTACGGGGCGTCCGTCTGCATCAGCGGGGAATGGACCAACGGGCTCAGGAGTTTCGGATCCTTTTGCCGATGCGACCGGGAGTTTTCCGCCTCCGAGCTTGATGAGCTTTCAGCACGTTTCCGACGACTCCACGACGACCAGTCTCCGCCCGACAACATCACGGACGCAGAGATCGAAGCGCTTCGGCTGGTTCGGGAAGGCCTTCTGATCAAGGAGGCGGCGTTCGAACTCGGCATCTCCGAAGGGGCCGTCAAGCAGCGACTGCGCGGCGTCAAGGCGAAGCTGAAGGCCCGCACCAATACGCAGGCCGTCGCGCGAGCATCACAACTCGGGCTCATCTGACGCGCGTGTGGATAAACTGCCGCAGTCGCGAAGCGAGTGGGCAATTTTCGGCGTCGATCCTTTTTGGCCGGCAAAAAGTGCGCTTAAGTCGACCCGCTGGGTCAGGGGGCTGAATCATGCGCAATATCCTGTTCGACATGTCGGACATGCATCTCTACGGGTCGGCATTCTACGACTTTCTCAAGCTGCGTAAGCGGTTCTTTGTCGACGAGCTGAACTGGACCATTCCGCACGACGGCGTCGTGGAGATGGACCAGTACGATACACCGAGAGCCCATTACTCCCTCGTGGAAGCGGGCGGTCGGATCGTGGCGGGGGCCCGGACCCAGTCGAGCGGCGTGCTCTGGGGCGGCAGCACCTGCATGCTGAAAGACGCAGCGCTCGGACGTCTCAAAGGTATCCCGGACGACATCTTCGATCCGACGATGTGTCGTCCCGGACTATGGGAATGCACGAGGCTCGTGGTCGCCGACGAAATCACGTCGGTGGAGGAGCGGTTGCAATGCGTCGCGCTCTCGATCGACGGGCTGATCCGCGCCATCCTCGAGAACGGGGGAGACTCGATGGTGTCGTTTTCTCCGCTTCCGCTTCAGCGGACGTTCCGGTCGATCGGTGTCCACGCCTCCCGGATCAGCACGCCCTACATCTGCGCCTCCGACGATCGCAAGTATGCGGTCTTCCACGCCAAGGTCGAGCGGGCCCCGCAGCGCTTGCGGGCGTTGGGGATCGATCCGGAGCGAAACGAGGTCGTGACCAGCCGGTTGATCCGAGCCGTATGACCACCCGATGACCGGGTCCCTGTGCATGGCGGGCTGCTACAGTCAGCGGGGCGGCCTCTCCTGAGCGAGTCCGGTGCCTCCCGTCCGCCCGGTCGCCGCCGCAGGCGTTGATCCGAGCGGAACAAGGACCGCCGTCTGCTTCAAGGTCGCGCGTTCCGCGATGAGCTTACCTTTTGGGCACGTTGCTGGCCTCTCTCCCATTTGAGACGTCCCCGCACCGCCGGGAAAATCGCGCGAAAGCTGGTGATGCCCTATCGCCTTCATCGCCATGCTGGACCGCGACGGCCGCGTGCTAGATGCGAACACACCGTTCCTTGAGCCGTACAAGCTCCGCTGCATACACGCGCCTGGAGAATTTGCCTTTCACGACGAGGGCAACGCGTTGAGATGATCCGCTGTGGCCGAAGAAGGTCGTTTCCAAATAAGCAGTTATCAAATAAGCCCAGACTGGTCTTGCCCCCGTTTCACCGGACACTCAGGCGGTTGCGGTTTGAGCTGCGATGAACTCGCGGGGTGAGCGCATCTTCAGCCCTGAATGCGGGTGGTTGTCGTTATAGTCCTCGATCCACCTGGTGATCAATCCGAGGACGGTGACGGCGTCCGGCAGCGGCGTGATCTGAACGTAGTCGCGCTTCAGCGTCTTCACGAACGCCTCGGCGATGCCGTTGCTCTGCGGGCTCTTCACCGGCGTGTAGCAGGGTCTCAGGCCGAGCTGGCGGGCGAAGATGCGCGTCTCCCTTGCGATGTAACATGAGCCGTTGTCGCTCAGCATCTCGACAGGGTGTGGCGCCCTGTAGCCCCCGAACCTCTGCTCGACGGCCTCCAGCATCATGTCGCGGATGTCCGATCCGCTGATGCCGGCGTTCACCACGGCCCGCCAGGAGATGATCTCCCGGTCGTGCGCGTCGATGACGAAGGCGCCGCGGATGACGTCCCCGTTCCAGCAGGTGAACTCGAAGCCGTCGGAACACCAGCGGATGTTCGAGCGCATAGTGACCACCTTGCCCTCGTGGGTCAGGTCTGGCCGTTCAGTGTATCTGCGAGCCAGCAGGAGATTGTGCGCCTTCATGATGCGATAGACGCGCTTATGGTTCACGGACGCAGCACCCGTGGCTCGAAGCTGCCGGTTCAGCAGCGCCGTGATCCGGCGGTAGCCGTAGGTGGGGCGCTTCGCGACCAGCCGCTCGATCAACGGCAGGACCGCCGCGTCTTGCGCTTTATGATAGCGCCGACGCGGCTTCGCGCTCCCGCTCAGCCGGGCGTTCAGGTTCGAACGGGAGACGCCGAGGGTCTCGGCCACGACCTTCACCGGGAACCGTCCTTCGGCTGCGACTGCGCGAGCCACGTCCGTTTTTTTGAGCGGGTCTTGTCCAGCGCCTCCTTGAGGATCTCGACCTCGAGCGTCTTGCGGCCGAGCTGCCGCTCGAGCTCCCGGATGCGCTCCTCCATCTGCCGGACGGCGCGATTGCTGGTCACGTCATCATCCTCAGACACGGCCACGGCGCCTCCATCCAGCATCAGGCGGCGCCAACGATACAGAAGATTGGGCGCGACGCCATTCCGGCGGGCCACAACCGAGATGCTGGCGCCTTCCTCCAGCGTCTCCTCGACGATCCGCAGCTTCTCATTCGCGGACCAGCGGCGGCGACGGCCGCCATCGGTGATGATCTCTATCTCAGACATAAGCACGTGCTCAGGCATATGCCCAAGCCTCCATGGTTATGCCCAAGTGTCCGGTCGAAAAGGGGGCCAGTTCACAGCACAAGCCGCCGGTCGACTACCGCCCCGGCACACATCCGGTCCACGGCAAGCTCATGGAGCGCGACGAGCCCGTTGCGTCGATTGTCACCGAGGCTCTGGAGGGCTTTGCGAGCGGCCGCTTCGCTTCGCAGAGCGAAGTGCTGCGGTTCCTGCAATCCAAGCCCGAGTTTCCGAAGTCCAAGAGCGGCAAGATGCGCCCGGCCAGCGTGAAGAACATGCTGAGCCGCGTCATCTATACCGGCTACATCTCCGTTCCGGGTTTTGGTGTCGGGCTGCAAA
>CAYTBD010000037.1:0-12545 GCA_964435755.1 uncultured Rhodobacterales bacterium | reverse complement strand
TCTCGACCGAGCTGTCCGTGATCGCGCCCAGCGTCCAGACGCGCTTGCCCGTGCTCTGGCTGCCGCCGTGGAGCGTATGGCGGCCGAGCGCGTTGCGGTCCGTTTGATACGTCTTTCCGTCGAGGTCGAAGGTGCCGCCCCGGATGCGGTTGGCGCAGCGGCCCGCGGTCGCGCCGAAGAAGGGCGAGTGGACGAGGTAGGGAGGGAAGTCGTCGAAGCCGAGGACGATCGCGGGGCCGTGGTCGTCGAGGCGGAGATCCTGGAGGACCGCGCCCCAGGTGAGGACCGCAGCCGAAAGGCCGCCGCCCGCGATGCGGACGCGGTGGACCTCCTGACCGTCGAGGGTCTCTCCGAAGCGGTCCACGCTCATGACGGATCCTCCAGCGCGACGGCCTGCCCGGTGCGGGCGGACAGTTCGGCCGCCTCGCCGATGCGGACGGCCCAGAGACCGTCCTCGAGCGTGACCTCGGGCCTCCCCTGCCCGGTCCGAACAAGATCGAAGAACCGGCGATGCTGGAAGAAGGTCGACCCGTGGTGGTCGCCCGCCCGCAGGATCGCCTCGTCGACCGTTATTCTCGACCGCGAGACATGCTTGGATGTCCGGTCGGAGATGTGGACTTCGGAGTGCCGCTCCACTCCGCCGGGCCGAAACCGCGCAGGGCCGGGCACGCAGGCGTCGATGCGGGCGGCGTCGCCGGTGACCGAGACGACCTCCTGCCATTCCGAGCCTTCCGCGAACATGCACAGGTCGAGCATCCCGCGCATCCCGTTCGCGAAGTCGAGGACGACGAAGGCGTTGTCCACCACGTCGGCGTTGCGGCCGTCGAAGAGTTCGATCTTGTGGTTCACGTCCATGGCCGCCGAGGCGTAGACGCGAACCGGCTCGGACTGCGCGATCAGACGCATGAGGTCCCAGAAGTGGCAGCACTTCTCGACCAGCGTGCCGCCGGTGCGGTCGGCGAAGCGGTTCCAGTGACCCACCTTCTCGAGAAACGGAAAGCGGTGTTCGCGGATGGCGATCATGTGTGGCGTGCCCGCGCGGCCGCGGCCGAGTTCGGTCAGGAGCCGCTCGACCGGAGGCATGTAGCGGTACTCCATCGCGACCCACACGGGCGCCGTGCGGCCGTTCACCCGCGCGATCAGGTCGCGGCAATGGGCGGTCGTGGTGCAGAGCGGTTTTTCCACCAGCAGCGGCTTGTTGCCGGGCAGGAGCTCCAGCATCTGCTCGTGATGGCGGTCGTTCGGCGAGGCGATGACGTAGGCGTCGCACAGGTCCGCCGAGAGCATCTCGCGGTAATCGGTGAAACCCTGCGCCGTGCCGCCCGTGGCGGCGATGGCGGAGGCCCGCATCTGTTCGTTCGGATCGGCCACCGCGGCGATCTCCGCGCCGTCGAGCAGCGCGATGTTGCGGATGTGCTCCTGCCCCATCATGCCCGTGCCGATGATGCCGTATCTCACGGTCATGTCGTCATATCTCCAGTATCGGAAGGCCCATCGCGGCCGCCGTCTCGCGCAGGAGCGCGCGGTGGTCGCCATAGGCAAGGGCCATGTGGTGTTCAAGGCCGGAGGCGATGATCCGGTCGAGGGCGCGTTTCGTGCCGCTTTCGAAGCGGACGACGCCGGACGTGCCGGTGAAGGCCATCGGGCGCTTCAGCATCTCGCCCTGAGACAGCACCATCTTGGTCTCGCCGAAGGCGCGGCTGACACGCATGAACGTCACCGGCCCGGGCTTCAGCGGGAACTCGAACAGGAGCGGCATCCGGCGGTTCGTATGGATCGTCGCACGGGCGCGGGCGTCGGGGTCGCGCATCGACAGGGGCGCCTGTCCGCAATGCCAGACGACGCCGGTATCGTCGCCTGCGTCCATGTCGACGAGATCGGTGAGAAAGACCGGCGCCTGCGCCACCTCCATGAGGATCAGCTGGGTCAATGCGCCCATGACGTCGGCTTCGCAGGCGCAGGGGACGCGGTTCTCGCCCATCATCGCGGCCGGGCCGCAGACGGCGCCGCCGTATTCGGTGAAGGTCTCGGGCCAGCAGCGCAGCGCGAAGGCGTCGTACCCGCCGGACGCCTTGAGCGCGTCGAGCGCGCGGCGCAGGCGGAGGGACCGGTCGAGTTGCTGCTGGTCCACGTCGTCAAGATCGGCGAGCTGGGCCGCGGCCTCCGCGCGGAGCGCGGCGACTTCGCCTGCGTCGGCGGCCCGGGCGGTGCCGAAGAGGGTGTCGAGTTCGTGGGCCTCGACTTCGACCCCGGCGAGCGCCTTCATTTCCTCGGCGGAGTAGTCGCAGGTGTCGAAGCCGGGGGGATGTTCCCCGATCCGGGCGATGCGCTTTCCCGCGATCCGCGCGGCGATGGCCCGGCCCGCGTCGGTCGGTCGGGCGACGGAGTGCGCGTCGAGGCGGCCGGACTGGCGTTCTCCGCTGAGCATCGCCTCGACCTCGGGAACGGCGCCGTCGTCCGGGGCGCGGTAGAGCCAGCCGAAGGCCACGTGGTTGAGGCCCAGCGCGTGGGAGGCGAGGTTCAGACCGCAGAAGGCGTTGAGCCGAAGGCGGCCGCCGAGGCGCGGCTCGGGAACGGCCCAGATCGACAGGGGCACCTCTAACGCGGTCGCGGCGGCGACCGTCATCGACGCGTCGGTGAAGGTGACCTGGAGAAGGAGCAGGTGGTCGATCCCGGCGGTGTCCAGATCGCGGATCGCCTCCTGCGTCGCGTCCCCGTCGAAGAGCAGCTCGCGCGAGCCCACGATCTCGTGGCCGGTCCGCTCCAGCACCTCGCGCATCGCGGCGAGGTTTTCCTTGGCGAAGTCCACATCGAAGGTCGGGCGGCCGAGCGGCAGGATGCCTAGTTTCATTGGGTCCTCAGATCGGTGCGTAGCGGTGGCGGAAGCTGGCGTTGGCGGGCCGGAAGCATGCGCCGCCCGCGCCGTAGCCCGGATGGGCGCTCCACGAAGTGGCTTCACGGTCGGCGAGCCCGGCAATGTCGGACAGATAGGCCGAGGCCCCGCCTTTCAGGCCATCCTCGATCTTCGTCCAGTCGGGATAGGTGTCGAAGGCGTCGAGCCAGATCGCGCGCCCCGCGAGGAACCCGGAGGCCCCGGCCCGGAACGCGTGTTCGAGCACGCGGCGGAAGGCCTCCTTGCCCGCGCCGGCCGACAGCATGACCCAGGGACGGCCGGCGAGGCGGCCCATCTCGTCGAAGACGGCCTGGACCCGGGAGGATCCATCGGCGTCCTCCGCGTTCAGCGGGCTTTCGAGCTTGAAGATGTCCACGCCGTATTCGGCCTTGGCGAATTCCTCGACCGAGGCGAGAACGTGGTCGGCCTTCTTGCCCTTCATCTCGACGTAGTCGGTCGTCTGGTCGGAATCCGACGCGAGCGGGTAGACGAGGAGTTCCAGAAGGAAGGGGATGTCGTAGCGCGCGCATTCGTCGCCGATGCGCCTGACGTAGTCCTGCTGCTGGCGGACCACGGTGCGGTCGGCGTCGGGGCGGTACCACGCCAGCACCTTGACCGCATCGCCGCCCATCCGCTTGATCTTGCCGACCGACCAGTCGTCGATGTCGGACGAAACCCGCCCACCGGGCGTCTCCCGGAAGACCGAATCCTCGAGCGTCACGATCAGGCCCTTCGCGGGCGAGAGCCGGTCGATGCCGTGGGGGATCGCATAGTGGGGGTCGAGAAGGAGCGCGGTGCTCGGCCCCTGCAGCGTCTCGATGAGGAGGGCCTTGAAGCGCGCGACCTCCTCCCACGGCGCTTCGGGCAGCCCCAGCGCCCTGGCGATCGGTGCCTTGATCGGCGGGCGCTGGTCGACGGCGGTCATCTTGAAGATGCCGCGGTCGTCGGCCATGCGGCGGATGCCCCAGAGTTTGCCGGGGGTGAGTTGCATCAAGTCATCTCCTTCAGGAATCGATCGGTTTCGCCGCGATCGGGGCAGCCTTCGCGGCCCCCGAAACGCGTGCATTTGAGAGCGGCGGCGGCATTGGCGAAGCGGGCCGCCTCGATTTCGTCCGCACCTTCCGCAAGGCGAAGCGCGAAGGCTCCGTGCCAGACATCGCCGGCGCCGAGGGTGTCGACGCTCTTCACCTCGAAACCGGGGACATGTCCGCCGCCCGTCACGAAGACGCCGTGCTCTCCGTCGGTCACGCAGGCCCAGACGGCGAGGTCGAGAGTTTCGAGCGCGTCGGCCGGCGCGCCGTCCGCGATGGACGCGAGGCCCTGCCGGGAGAAGGCGACGTGGCTCGCGGCGGGGGGGAGCGACGGGTCGATGGGCGCTTCGCCGTCGAGCACGCCGGGTATGCCGCGTGCGCGGGCGAGATCCAGCGCCGCTCGGTTTCCCGCGGTCCAGCGCGTGTCGGCGAGCACCGCGTCGAGCGCGGGGGCCATCGCGATCTTCGCCGCGCTCTCCGTCAGGCCCCTGCCGCCGGCGCTGACGATCTGACGCTCGCCCGCCGCGTCGACGTAGACCGACGAGAACGAGGACCGCCCGCCCGGCGCGCGGTCGGTGAGCGAACAGTCGACGCCCTCGGCCTCGAGCCCGGCGATGACCATGTCGCCGATCGGGTCGTCGCCCAGGCGCCCGGCGAGCATCGCCTCGCCGCCGAGCCGCGCGATGGCCACCGCCGCCGTCGCGGCGCAGCCGCCGCCGACGATGTGAGCGTCCTCGGCGCGGATCTTCTTCGGTTCGGCCGACAGGGCCTTCAGACGAAAGACGAAATCCACCACGGCGCTGCCGACACAGAGAACGCGCGCCATCAGTCCACCGGAAGTCCCGAGGGGACCCTTTCCGGCTTGCCGAGCCGTCCCTCGATCGAGGCCGCGCCCGTCAGGGCGTGGAGAAAGGCGATCATGTCGCCGATCTCGTCGTCGGTCAGGCTGATCGGTTCGATGTCGATCCTTTCGGCAAGGCGGGCGCGTTCGCGGCTGTCCTGGAAGGCGAGGAAGTCGGTCTCCTCGAGCCACGAAGCCGAGGGCAGGATCGCGTTGAGCGGCTCCCAGTCCGCGAGCGATCCGGCCGGATCGAGGTGGTGACGCACGATGCCTTCGAGGGTCCGATACGCGCCGTTGTGACCGTAGGGCGCGGTGATCGCGACGTTGCGCAGGGACGGCGTGCGGAACCGGTAGGCGTCCTCGAGCCGGTCGGACGACCCCATGCGGCCCACGTCGCGCCGGATCGGGTCCCACTGGCGGGTGCGGCCGGGACCGAAGAACGGAAGCGCCAGGGCGTGGAACTCCTGATCGGTCAGGAGCGGCCCGGAATGGCACGAGGCGCAACCGGCCTTGCCGTAGAAGAGGTCGAGGCCGCGACGCTGCGGATCGCTCAGCGCGGTCTCGTCGCCGCGCAGGTAGGCGTCGAACGGGCTGTCGTCGGAGCGGTATTCGTAGGCCTGGAAGGCGGCGAGGGCGTTGGCGACATGGACGATGGAGACATCTTCGGACGTCTCGACATCGTCGAAGGCCGCGACGAAGCGCTCACCGTAGTCCGGGATCGTCCGCACGCGCTTGGCAAGGATCGGCCAGACGTAGTCGAGACGCTCGTAGGCGCGGCCCGCGACCTCGTTCTCCCGGGGATCGCCGGCCATTTCGAACTGCGACGTCATCGGGAACAGCGCCTGCGCCGCGAGGATGCCGGAAAGCCCGTGGGGCAGCCATTCCTGTGCCGGGTTGTCGAAGCCGTTGCCATAGTGATCCGCGGGCGTGAGGCGACCGTCGTGGAACATCACGCGGATCTCTTTCGCGCCGAGGTTCCAGAGGGCCTGCGCGTTCCGGGGGATGCGCTTGCGGATGCGGTCCGGGCCCTCGCCCGCCGTACGGTTCGGGCCGACACCCGTCCCGCCCTCTCCCACGCCGAGCGACAGCCCGTCGGAGGTGCCGTGTTCGATCGCATGGCAGGTACCGCAGGAGATGTTGCGGTTCCCCGACAGGATCTTGTCGTGGAAGAGAAGCCGGCCGAGTTCGGCCTGCTCACGGCTCACGGGGGTGAAATCGTCGTCTTGCAAAGGCGGGGGGAGCCCGTCAGCCTGCGCGGCGAGAGGCGCGATCAGGAGGGCGATCACATGCGGCAGGCGATCCTTGCGGCAGCGCTGATTCTGGCGGGACCGGCGGCGGCGGAGATCGAGACGGCGCGCGACCTGATGGATGCGGGTCGCTTCGAGGAGGCGATGGAAGAGCTGATGCCCGCCGCGATCTCGGGCAATGCCGAGGCGGAGGAACTCATCGGCGTCATGTACGCGCTGGGGCTCGGCGTCGAGCGCGACGACCAGCGGGCCTTCGAGTGGTACCTCCGCGCGGCGATGAAGGGTCACGCCGGCGCGCAGTCGGGCGTCGGGTGGTACTACGAGGTCGGACGCGGGATGCCCGCGCCCGATCTGGTCCGGGCCTACATGTGGTACGTCCTCTCCGCCATCGGAGGAGATCCCGATGCGGCCATTTCCCAGGAGGAAGTGGTGAAGAAGATGACGCCCGAGCAAATCGAGAAGGCCCATGTTCTGGTGAACGACTACAAGCCCTGGCTGTATCCGTTCCGGTGAGCCGGGGCCGCCGAAGCGGCCGCCCGGCGTCAATTCACTGCATGTCGGCGGCGCGGGCCGCGTCGATGTCTTCCTCGGCGGCCGCGACCGATGTCGTCAGGGCCTCGAAGATCTGCCCCCCGCCGTCGACATTCGACTGGAACCAGTCGTAGACGGGCGCGGCGGCTTCGGCGAAGGCGGCCTTCTCTTCTGGCGTCGGCACGTAGATGTCACCGCCGGCAGCCGCGAAATCCTCGTAGGCCTGGATCGACTTGCGCTTGGGCGAGGCGAAGGTCGCCTGCTGAAGCTGGTAGAAGCCGTCGATCACCACGCGCTTGAGTTCGTCGGGCATCGCCATGAACCTCTCGTTGTTCATGAACCAGAGGGCGCCCATGTAGGCGTGACCGTCGAGTGTGAGGTAGGTCAGGCCCGCGTCGGGAAACTTCATGCCCATGATGTCGGTGATGCCGTTCTTGGACCCCTCCACGACACCGGTCTGGAGCGAGGTGAAAAGCTCCGGCCACGGGATCGGCGTGGGCGAGGCGTCGAGCGCCCGGACGAGTTCCTGCGGCAGATCGGCGACGACCGTGCGGATCTTCATTCCCGAGAGATCCTCGGGCATCTGCACCCGGCGCTCGGTGTTGGCGAAGTTGCGCCAGCCGCCTGTGTTGCCGATGGTCATGAGCCGGATCGCGCCGCCCGACGCCTCGAGCGTCATCTCCTTGGCGGTGTCCATGAACTCGGTGCCGTTGGCAAGGACCGCCTCGGCCACGCGGTCGTCGGCCATCAGGTAGGGCAGGTCGAGCACCTGCACGAAGGGGAAGATCCCCGCCGCGCCGCCGGAGGTCGAGATGTAGATGTCGATGGTGCCGTCCGCGACGCCCTGCAGGCACTCCGCGCCGTTCGCGCAAAGCTGCGTGCCGATGAAGAGCTCGACGCCGATCTGACCGTTCGAGGCCTGCTCGACGAAGTTCTTGAAGACGACGAGACCATCGTAATCCTCGTCGTTCTCGTTCGAGTTCGCCGTCGCGCGGAGCGTGTACTCCTGCGCGAAGGCGGGAAGCGCGAGCGCTCCCACGGCGGTCGCCACCGCGAGGGATTTCAGCGTGGTCTTGAGCATGGGATCCTCCTTGTTGATTTCCCTGTTGGTCTTATCACTGCACGAAGCCCGCCCAACGCGGCACCGTCATGGAGATCGCGGGGACGAAGGTGATCAGGAAGATCACGGCGATTTCGACAGCGAGAAACGGCAGAATGGCCTTCGAGATCGTCTCGACCTTTTCCCTGGATACCTGCGAAGCCACGAACAGGACCAGGCCCATGGGCGGTGTCGCCAGACCGACCGTGAGGTTGACCGACATGATGATGGCGAAGTGGACCGGGTGGACGCCGAGATCGGTGAAGATCGGCCCGAGGATCGGCCCGAGGATGATGATCGCCGGACCCGCGTCGAGGAACATGCCGACGACGAACAGCAGGATGTTGATCAGGAACAGCAGGATCAGGGGGTTCTGGCTGAGCCCGAGGATCCAGTCGGCGAGAAGCTCCGGCGCGTGGCTGAGGCTCACGACCGTCTTGAAGGCGACCGCGGCGCCGACGAGCAGAAGCACCGTCGCGGAGGCGAGCGAGGACTTCATCAGCACTTCGGACAGGTCCGACAGCTTCATCGAGCGCAGGACGAAGAACGACACGATCAGCGCGTAGAAGACGGCGACGGCCGAGGCTTCCGTGGGCGTGAAGACGCCGATGAGGATGCCGCCGAGGATGATGATCGGGGTCTGCAGGGGCGCCACGGCCTTCTTGCAGACGACCCGGAAGTCGTGGCTGACGGAGTGGCGGATGCGCATGAGGATCAGGTGGGCGACAGGCAGGAAGAGGAGAAAGACCAGCCAGCCGTTCACGTCGATCCCGCCGGCGAAGGACCCGACGCCGAAGAACACCGCCGCGAGGATGCCGGCCACGTTCATCCGGAGCAGGATGAAGGAGACAGCCGACTCGAGCTTGCTGATCTCCTGGCCCCTCGACACGATCCGCTCGGCCTTGGGCAGGTCGTAGCGGTCGGCCATGAGCCGCACCATGAGCATCAGGCCGAGGCCCACGAGGATGCCCGGCACGATCCCCGCGAGAAACAGCGCCGCCACGCTTTCGCCCATCACGTAGGCATAGATGATCATGATGCCCGAGGGCGGGATGATCGGGCCGATGACGGAGGAGGCCGCGGTGATGGCGGCGGCGAATTTCCGGGAGTAGCCGTTCTTTTCCATCGCCGGGATCAGGGTCGAGCCCAGAGCCGACGTATCCGCGACCGCCGAGCCGGAGAGACCGGCGAAGAGGATGGACGACAGGATGTTGACATGCGCGAGACCGCCGCGGAGGTGACCCATCAGCGCCTGCGAGAATTCGACGAGGCGCACGGTGATCCCGCCGCGGTTCATGACCTCGCCCGCGAGCATGAAGAACGGCAGCGCCATCAGCGGGAAGCTGTCCATTCCGTTGTAGAGGTTGCGGTAGAGGAGCGCGAGGTCGCGCTCCTGCCCGTTCAGCCAGAGCAGCACCCCGGGCGCGAAGAGGAGCGCGAAGAAGACCGGGAGCCCGACCATCAGCAGGACCAGAAAGACCGGCAGGAACCAGATCAGCATCACTCGGCCTCCATCGGGAAGCCCACCGGTTCGTCGGTCGGCGGCGCGTCTCGGTCGGGCGACAGGATCGCCATGAGATTGCGAAGGATCAGTTCGATGTTCACGAGGAACAGGAGCGCCATGCCCGTCAGGAGCGAGGCGTACATGTAGCGCAGCTTGACCCGCACCATCTCGCCTCCGAACAGGTCGAGCGGAATGCGGAGCGACGACGAGTTGAAATTCCCGCCGAAGCCCATCGTATGGTCCCAACCGAACTTGAGGCCCATGGCGAGGACGGACAGAGAGATCAGCAGGAGCAAGAGGTTCAGGAGCAGGCCAAGGAGCCTCGGCAGCGCGAGCGGCAGCATGTCGATCGCCACGAAGCCGCCCCAGCGGTATGCCGAGGGCGCGATGAGCCCCGTCATCCAGAGCATGAGGAATCGCGCGGCCTCGTCCGGCCAGGCGAGCGCACTGTTCAGCACGTAGCGGAAGAACACCTGCAGGAGGATCACGACGACCATGAGCGCGAGCGCAACCCACGCGACGTTGCGGCCGACGCGCAGCAGCACCGTATTGACGGCCGCGAGTATCCGCAGCGGCACATGAATCATGCCTTGGCCCCTCCCTTAGCGCTTCGGCACGGCGCTTCCCGAATCGTTTGGGCGCGATTTCTCTTTCGTTTTTTTCGAATGGTCCTTCAGTCGAACCCTCAAGTCAAGAGAATCGGTAGATCTCCGAGTCTAGCCTGCTTCCACCAGCATGACACCAAACTGCCTGCACATCCGGCGCAGGTCCTCGGGGCAGCCGTCGTCGGTGACGAACTCGTGCACCTGTTCGAGATGACCGGTCCGGACCGGGGCCGTCCGCGTGGCCTTGGTGCTGTCGGCAGCGAGGACAACGCGGCGGGCGGACCCGATGAAGGCGCGCACGAGGGAGGCCTCGCGGAGGTCGAAATCAAGAAGCGATCCGTCTTCCCCGATCGCCGCGGCGCCCACGATCGCGTAGTCGGCGCGGAACTGGCGGATGAAGTCGACGGCGGCCTCGCCCAGGATCGCGCCGTCGGACTGGCGCACGCGCCCCCCCGGAACGACGACCTCGAGGCCGGAACAGGTGCGGAGACGGTCGGCGAGATGCACGCTGTCGGTGACGACCATCAGCCCCGCGTGGTGCGCGAGATGCCGGGCCACGGCTTCCGTGGTGGTGCCGGAGTTCAAGAAGATCGAGCAGTTGTTGGGGAGGCGTCGCGCGACCTCGCGACCGATCCGCTCCTTCTGTTCGGCGGCGACCTCCTTTCGGATCTCGAAGGCGGTGTATTCGACTCCGGCCAGAAGCGAAGCGCCGCCGTGAAACCGGAGGATCTTTCCCTCGCCGGCGAGCAGGTTCAGGTCCTTTCGGATCGTCTGCGGCGTCGTGTTGAGGAGACTGGCCAGCGCCTCGACCCGCAGACGCCCGCTTTCGCGCAGGTGGCGCAGGATCTCCGCGTGACGCGCCTTCAGCGCACTGCCCTGTGTGGCCATGGCTCGACTCCGCTGTGCGCTTTCGTTTTAGCGCAGAATCGAAAGCTGTAACAGCAGTTTCGAAAGCGGGGCTCTACTCGCCGCGCAGGAGGCGCTTCAGGTGCGCGCCGTAGGCGCTCTTGCCATATTTCTCCGCCGCGGCGCGCAGCACGTCCCGCGTGATCCAGCCCTGCTCGTGGGCGATCTCGTCCGGGCTGCCGATCTGGACGCCCTGACGTTCCTCCAGCGTCCGCACGAAGTTGCCGGCGTCGAGAAGCGAGGCATGCGTGCCAGTGTCGAGCCAGGCGTAGCCGCGCCCCATGAGTTCCACGGTCAGACTGCCATCGGCGAGGTAGCTTTCGAGAAGCGAGGTGATCTCGAGTTCGCCACGCGCCGAAGGGGTCACCTCCGCGGCGCGCTCGGGCGCTGTGCCGTCCATGAAGTAGAGCCCCGTCACCGCATAATCCGAGGGCGGCACTTCCGGCTTTTCGATGATGCCGCGCACGCGGTCTCCATCGAAGTCCACGACGCCGTATCGCTCCGGGTCCGCGACGCGGTAGCCGAAGACGGTGCTGCCCGCGTCCTTCTCGTGCGCGCGCGACATCAGTTTGGGCAGGCCGTGGCCGAAGAAGATGTTGTCGCCCAGCACCATCGCGGAGGGCGCACCGGCGAGAAAATCGCGCGCAAGGATGTAGGCCTGCGCCAGACCGTCGGGCGAAGGCTGCACGATATAGGTGAACTCGAGCCCCCATTGCCCGCCATCGCCCAGCGTCCGCTGGAACTGCGCCTGATCCTCGGGCGTGGTGATGATGGCGATCTCGCGGATGCCTGCCAGCATCAGGACGCTGATCGGATAGTAGATCATCGGCTTGTCGAAGATCGGCAGAAGCTGTTTCGACACGCCGATCGTGATCGGGTAGAGACGCGTGCCCGAGCCGCCGGCGAGGATGATGCCCTTGCGCTTGGTCATGATGTGTCACCCTGGCGTGAGAGGTCATTGAGGATCTCGGCCAGTCCCGCGCGCCAGTCGGGGCGCGGGATGCCGAAAACGGCTTCGGTCCGGGAACAATCGAGCCGCGAGTTCAGCGGGCGCGGCGCGGGAAGCGGATATTCGGTGGTGGGGATATGCTCCACCGCGACGGCGAGTTCCGCCATCTCGAAGATGGCTTCGGCGAACCCGGCCCAGGACGTGTCGGGCGCACCGGCGAAGTGATAGATGCCTGCCGCATCGGGATGCTCGGCCAGGTGCGCGGCGATCGTCAGGCAGGCCGCCGCGATGTCGCCGGCGGGCGTCGGGCCGCCGATCTGGTCATCGACCACGCGCAGATGCCCGCGCGCGGGACCCACGCGGAGCATCGTCTTGACGAAATTCGCACCATGGGCCGAGACCACCCAGGACGTGCGCAGGATGGCATAGGCCCCGCCTGCCGCCGCGACACCGGTCTCTCCGGCCAGCTTGGAGCGGCCATAGGCGCCAAGGGGTGCCGTCGGCGCATCGGGCGCGCGCGCCGCCTCGCCCGAGCCGTCAAAGACGTAATCGGTGGAGATGTGCACGAAGGGAATGCCCAGATCGGCGCAGACCCCCGCCATCGCGGCCGGGGCCGCGCCGTTGATCGTGGTGGCAAGGTCTTCCTCCTCCTCGGCCTTGTCGACGCCGGTATAGGCGGCGGCATTGATCACCGCCTCGGGCGCATGGGCGCGGATCGCCGCCGCGCAGGCCGAAGGATCGGATAGGTCCGCCTCATCGCGGCCCAGCGCGATCACATCGGCCTGCCGCGACAGTTCCGTCGCCACCTGGCCGGTTTTCCCGAAGACGAGGATCCGCATCGCCCCTACCCGGCCTTTCCGAGGCGTTCACCCACGCCCTGCCGCGCCTGCAGCGCGCGCCACCAGTCCTCGTTCGCGAGATACCAGTCGACGGTGCGCG
>CAYTBD010000036.1:10171-12558 GCA_964435755.1 uncultured Rhodobacterales bacterium | reverse complement strand
ATAGGCGAGCCAGACCATCGCGGCGAGGCCGACCCCCGCGGCGATCTTGAGCCGCGCGTCGGCGGCGCGGTCGTCGGCGCCGAGGGGGGCCTTTCCGCGCAGCGTGAACAGGGTGAGCGAGTCGGCCTCGGTTTCCGGGGCCTTCGGGGCGGCGACGGTGTGCGGATCGGTCCGCTGCGACGGGGTGAGCGGGAGGGTGGCCGCGGGCGCGTCCGGCGGCCCTGAAGGTGGCGGCGGGATGCGGTGGTCGCCGGAGAGCTTCGGCGCTGCCGTTCGCGCGGGACCGTCGAAGTCGGCCGTCATCGACGTCGCACCGAAATCGGGGTCGCGCGGGAAGTCGTCGGGGCCGGGCCGGGCGCTGAACGACACCGGGCGGAAGCCGTGCGCGTCGGCGAAGGCCTCCGCCTCGTCGAGCGTCGTGCGGTCGAGCATCGCGAGCCGGATCACGCCGCCGTCGATCTCCCAGTCGAAGACGAGGTCCTCGGGGCCGAGCGGCGTCAGCCCGTCGAGGCGCCGCCGGAGCGTCGCTTCGGTCACCGGCTCGCCGATCGGCCGTTCGATCTCGGTATAGCGAATCTGCGAGGGGGGAATGACGAGTTCGGTCGCCACCCGGCCGGGCGCGAGGACCTCCGCTTCCTGCCGGAGCGCCGCCAGCCGCCCGTCGAGATCCGCGGCGTCGAGCGAGGCGTCGCCCACGACGGTCCAGCCGCCGTCCACCCTGTAGAGCAGACGGATCCCTTCCGCGGCGAGATCGAGCGCGAAGGCCGGTGTCATGCGTGGCCGGGTCCCCTGTTGCGTTCCGGGTCGGGGCTGAGCCGCCGTGCCGAAACCTAGCGCAGGCCGCCGCCGATGGGAAGTTGTCCGGGGTGTCGCATCTTGCCGGAACGGACCGAAAGGAGGAAGGTGAGCGGAAATCCGTAGGGAGTCTCTCATGCGACCGCTCATGTTCCTCGCCGGCGTGGCCCTGGCCCTGTCCACCGCCGTTGCCCATGCTCAGGGTAGGATAATCACCGTCACCGGCACGGGCGAGGTCTCGGCCCCGCCGGACATGGCGACGATCAGCCTTGGCGTGACGACCGAGGCCGACGAGGCCGCCGCGGCCATGGCCGCGAATTCGGAGGCGGTGTCGCGGGTGATCGAGCGGCTCGCGTCGGCCGGCATCGAGGACCGGGACATGCAGACCTCCACGCTCTCGCTTTCGCCCCGCCGGACGCAGCCCGGCCCGGAGCGCGAGCGCGAGATCACCGGCTTCGTCGCGTCGAATTCCCTCACCGTGCGGATCCGGGACCTGCCGGCGCTCGGTGACATCCTCGATGCCGCGCTCGCGGATGGCGCGAACACGCTCGGCGGGCTGACCTTCGGGGTTGCCGACGACGCGGCGCTGCGCGAGGCGGCGCGTCGGGCGGCCGTGGCCGATGCGGTGGAGACCGCCGCGGTGCTGGCGGACGCGGCGGGCGTCACGCTTGGGCCGGTGCAGGACGTGACGCAGGTCGGGGACCGGGGCGGGCCTCGGCCAATGGCGCGGATGGACATGGCGATGTCCGAATCCGTGCCCATCGCGGCGGGGGAGACCTCCGTCACCGCCGAAGTCCGGATGATCTTCGCCATCGGCGACTAAGCCTGCCCCGAAATCTCCCGGTTCCCGTCCTTTCGGCGCCGAACTTGGCCGTTATTGAGTGCCGGAGCCGGAGGATGTCGCCATGGAACGGTTGAAGATTTTCATCGGGCTGATCGCGATCGCCGGCGCGGTCGCCGTGTTCGGGGAACGCGCCGGCACCGAGGAGGAGGTCGCGGCCAAGCCGGTCGTGCGCAGCTTCTCGTCCGACGGCACGTCGGCCCGATTCGTGCCCGCGGCCCCGCGCGACTGACGGGGCCGGGACACCGCGGCCTCAGCCGGTCGCCTTGGCGAGCGCCTGGTCGAGATCGGCGATGATGTCGTCGGCATCCTCGATCCCGATGGAGACGCGCACCACGTTCGGGCCCGCGCCCGCCTTCTCCTGTTGTTCGGGACTCAACTGGCGATGGGTCGTCGAGGCCGAGTGGATGATGAGCGACCGCGTGTCGCCGAGGTTCGCCACGTGGCTGAAGAGGTTCACGCTGTCGATGAGCTTCACGCAGGCGTCGTAGCCGCCCTTGACGGCGAAGGTGAAGAGCGCGCCGGCCCCCTTCGGGCAGATCTGCGCCACCCGGTCGAACCAGGGCGAGCTTTCGAGGCCCGCGTAGGTGACCTTCTCGATCCGGGGATCGGACTCGAGCCACGTCGCCACCTTCACCGCGTTCTCCACGTGCCGCTGCATCCTGAGCGACAGCGTCTCGATGCCCATGAGCGTGTAGTGCGCCGCCTGCGGGTTCAGCGTCATGCCGAGGTCGCGAAGTCCGATGGCGAT
>CAYTBD010000036.1:0-10161 GCA_964435755.1 uncultured Rhodobacterales bacterium | reverse complement strand
GTGAAGGCGAGGGGACCGAAAGTCTCGTGGAACTTCAGGCCGTGGTAGGCAGGCTCGGGGTCCGACAGCGACGGGAACTTGCCGTTCGACCAGTTGAATTTCCCCGAGTCGACGATGACGCCGCCCGTCACGGTGCCGTTGCCGGTGAGATATTTCGTCGTCGAATGCACGACGAGCGTCGCGCCGTGCTCGATCGGCCGGCACAGATAGGGGGTTGCCGACGTGTTGTCGACGATGAGCGGAACGCCCGCCGCCTCGGCGATTCCGGCGATCGCGGGCAGGTCGGTGATGTAGCCGCCGGGGTTGGCGATGGATTCGCAGAAGATCGCGCGCGTGTCGTCGTCGATCGCGGCCTTCACCGCGTTGAGATCGTCGGTGTCGACGAAGGTGGCCGACCAGCCGAAGCGCCGGATGGTCTGGCTGAACTGGGTGACGGTGCCGCCGTAGAGCCGGGTCGAGACCACGATGTTCCTGCCCGGTTCCATCAGCGGGAAAAGCGCCATGATCTGCGCGGCATGGCCCGAGGAGCAGGCGACGGCTCCGACGCCGCCTTCGAGCGTCGCCACCCGCTCCTGCAGGACGGCGACGGTCGGGTTCGTGAGCCGCGAATAGATGTAGCCGACTTCCTGGAGGTTGAAGAGCGCCGCCGCGTGGTCGGCGTCGCGGAAGACATAGGCGGTCGTCTGGTAGATCGGCGTCTGGCGCGCGCCGGTCGCCGGGTCCGGGCGGGCGCCCGCGTGGATCTGGAGCGTGTCGAAGCCGTAGGCGGGTGCGTCGGTCATGGGAAGCCTCCGTCGTTTGCGTTGGCCGAGGTGTAGGCGGAAGCGGCGTGGCGCTCAATGGTGCCGAGGGCGAAGTGGCGGAAAAGACGGGAATTCCACGGAAACGACACGGGCCCCGACAGGCGTTCCGGCGCGCGTGCCACGGGCGTCCGGGCCAGCATCCGCACGCTCAGCGTCCGCGCGACGTCGCTCCACCCGCCGAAGAGCATCCCCGGGACGTCCATGCAGGTTGAACCGTGCCGTGCGGGGCGGGCGGGGTTCTCTCAGCGCAGCCAGAGCTTTTCGCGCTTGATGCGGTTGCGGAGCGCCTGTTCGGTCCGCGGCAGGGCGGTGCGGTCGAAGAGCGCGCGGACTTTCCGGCCGCGGCCCTGGTAGAGCATCCGCTTGAACGGATCGTGACGCTTGAGGACCTTCTTGATCCGGTTCGGGGCGCAGATGTCCTCGATGAGCGCGATCGTCGCGTCCGGCGCCGTGGCGTAGAGGAGGGGCAGCGCCCGGTAGTGCAGCGTCGCGGACCCGTCGAGGGCGGCGACGTCCGGCCCGGGCCGTCCGCCGCCCAGCCCGTGGATCACGAGCGGCAGCGCGATCTGGTCGAGCCAGGGGTAGAGCGGCTGACAGACGAGCGTCTCGGGCGGGTCGTCGCGGATCGCGCGCATCGTCTCGGTGAAGCGCGCACCGAAGGCGCGGGGGCAGGGGCCGAAGAACCAGCCCGCGTTGAAATAGAGGTAGCGGCGCCAGAATTCGTCGGGCTGCGACGTGTCGAGGGAGCTTTCGAAATCGAGCCCGAAACGGTCGTAGAGCGCGCGCCAGATCTCGGTGTAGCCGGGTCCGTAGAGCTCGATCACAGGCCAGGTGGCGGTGCGCTTCATCGAGGCCGACGGGCGGGCGACGTCGAAGGGAAGCGTCGAGAGCGGCCCGGTGACGAGCGTGTCGGTGTCGAAGAAGACGAAGGGCTCGGCCTCGGGAAGGGCCGCGAGCCCCTCGGCCTTGTTGGCGTTGGGATAGCTTTCGCCGAAGTGCCGGTTCTCGAAGGCGACGACCTCGGCGCCGAGGTCTTCGAGCAGCGCCCGCGGGTCGTCGCCCATGCGGGGATCGAACGACCAGAGCGGCCCCGGTTGCGGCTCGGCGACGATGAGGCGTCCGGGGAAGTCCGGATCGGAGGCGCGCAGGGACGCGGCGAAAAGCACCGCCTCGGCGGCGAGCCGTCCGCGCTGGCCCACGATCATGATGTTGAAGGGCTGCTCTGCCATGCGTCCCGCTCGTTCGGGCGGGACTATAGGGGCGGCCTGCGTTCGGCGGAAGTCAGAGCAGGTCGGGCGGCGTGTCGCCCCGGAAGAAGGCGTCGAGATTGTCGAGCGCCTTGAAACCCATCGCGTCGCGGGTCCGCACGGTGGCGCTGCCCACGTGCGGCATCATCACGATGTTCTCGTGCGCCGCGAAGGCCGGGTTGCCGCCGGGCTCCGTCGCGAAGCAGTCGAGGCCCGCGCCGGCGAGATGGCCGCTCTCGACCGCCTGAAGCAGCGCCGCCTCGTCGACGAGCGATCCTCGCGACGCATTCACGAGGATGCTGCCCTCGGGCATCAGGGCGAGCCGGTCGGCGTTCATCATGCCCGAGGTATCGGGCGAGGCGGGGCAGTTGAGCGACAGGAAATCGGAAACGGGCAGCAGGCTTTCGAGGCTGTCGTGATAGACCGCGCCCTGTTCCTGCTCCGGCGGCAGCCGGCGCCGGTTGTGGTAGTGGATCTCCATGTCGAAGCCCCGCGCCTTGCGGGCGAGCGCCCGGCCCACGCCGCCCATGCCGACGATCCCGAGCCGCGCGCCGGTGACCTGTTTGCCGACGAGGAAGGCGGGGGACCAGAAATCCCAGTCCCCCGAGCGCACGATCCGGTCGCCTGTCACCGCATGGCGGGCGGCGCCCAGCATGAGCATGATGGCCAGTTCCGCCGTCGCGTCGGACAGGACGCCAGGCGTATTCGTGACGGCGATGCCGCGCGCCTTGAGGGCCGGCAGGTCGCAATGATCCACGCCGACGGAGTGATTGGCCACGATCTTCAGGCGCGGGTCGAGCCGGGAGACAACGTCCGCCGAGAAGGGTTCGGAATGACAGGGGATCATCCCGTCCGCCTCGGCGCTCATCGCGACGATCTCCTCGGCGGTGCCCGGCGTGTCTTCCTCCTTGAGGATCACCTCGTAGTCGCGCCGCGCGCGGGCGAGCGTCGCGTCGGACAGCCGGCGCGGGATCCAGAGCGTCTTCTTCGGCATCACTCGCGCGGTTTGTTCTGGCTGGACGTGACGAAGTCGTAGGCGACGAGGGCCGTCGTCAGGACGATGACGAGGATCAGGTCGATGCTCGGAACCTCGTAGGCGAGAATGCCCACGAAGATCAGGAAGATGACGAAGGCGAAGATGGCGAGGAGGCGGTTCATGGCCTGTCCTTTCCGGTGCTCATTGGTCTGCCCAGCGGTAGAGCCAGTTGGCCGTCCGCAGGAGCCGCGCGTCGTTGCCCTGCGGCCCGACGAGCTGGACGCCCATCGGAAGCCCATTTCCGGCCGTCAGGATCGGCACTGTAACGGCGGGCGTGCCGCAAAGGGTCCAGAGTCCGTTGAAGATCGCACTGCCGGTCGAGCCGAGCCCCTCGGGGGCGGGGCCCGGCGCGGCGGGACAGAGGATCGCGTCGCAGCGCTCGAAGATCTCGCCGAGCGCGGCGCCGAGGACGGGCTTCCAGTCCAGAGCGGCGAGGTAGTCGCGGGCCAGCGTGGCGTTGCCCTCCTCGATCGCGGCTACTGTTTCGCGGCCGAGAATCTCCTTCGCGTCGCGCCAGTAGCGGTAGTAGCAGCGCGACATCTCGGCGAAGTTGATGCGCTGGCGTTCCGGCGCGGCATTGTCGAAGGCGCGCGGAAGCTCGACCTCGAAGACCTGCTCTCCGAGCGCCTCGGCGAGCTCCGCGAAGGCCTCCTTCGTCTCCTGATCGGCCTCGTCCCAGCCGGGTGGCCGCACCAGGGCGAACACCGGCTTGAGCGGCGGCTCGGAGGCGGCGGCGTCGGAGAGACGCGGATGCGGGGCGGGCCGCGTCGCCGGGTCGGCCTCGTCATGGCCGAAGAGCACCTCGGCCAGCATCGCCGCCCCCACCGGGTCCGCCGCGAAGACGCCGATCGTGTCAAGCGTCGGCGACTGCATCAGGACACCCCGGCGCGGGATTGCCCCGAAGGTCGGCTTGAAGCCCGTCACCCCGCAGAACGCCGCCGGGCGGATCACCGATCCGCCGGTCTGGGTGCCGACGGCGAGCGGGATCATGCCATCGGCCACCGCCGCCGCAGAGCCCGAGGAGGATCCCCCCGGCGTGTGGTCCGGGTTGTGGGGGTTTCGGGTCTTGCCGGGGTGCATGAAGGCAAGTTCGGTGGTGACCGTCTTGCCCATGATGATCGCGCCCGCGGCCTTCAGGCGCTCGGCCACGAAGGCGTCCCGCATCGGAATGCGCTCCGCGTCGACCGCGATGCCGTTGCCCGTGGGCATCCGCGTGGTGTCGATGATGTCCTTCAGCCCGACCGGCAGGCCATGCAGCGGTCCGATCGCCCGGCCGGTGGCGCGATGCGCGTCGAGCGCCCGTGCCTGCCGGCGCGCGTGGTCGGCGTCGAACCAGGCCCAGGCCTGCACCTCGGGCTCGCGCGCCTCGATCCGGGCGATGCATGCCTCGACGAGATCCGTGGCCGAAAGCGCCCCGGACGCCAGCCGGTCGCGCAGGACCGCGACCGGCTGGGACAGGAGCGCCTCGGGAGACGTCTTGGCCGCCTTAGCCATAGAAGACCCCGGGCAGGTAGAAGACGATCTGCGGGTAGAGATACATCAGCACCATCGACAGGATCACGCAGAACAGGAACGGCATGACGCCTGCGAAGATCTGCGTGAGCCGCACCTCGGGTGGCGCGATCCCCTTCAGATAGTAGGCCGACATCGCCATGGGCGGCGTCAGGAAGCTGGTCTGGAGATTGAGCGCCACGAGGATGCCGAAGAACAGCGGATCGATGTCGAAGAACGCCAGCAGCGGCAGGAAGATCGGCACGAAGATGATGATGATCTCCGACCATTCGAGAGGCCAGCCGAGAAGGAAGATGATGAGCTGCGCGAGGATCAGGAACTGCCAGGGCTCGAGGCTGAGGCTCTGGACGAAGTCCGAGATCAGGTGCTCGCCGCCGAGATAGGAGAACACCGCCGAGAAGGTGTAGGAGCCCACGAAGAGCCAGCACACCATGGCCGTCGTCCGCACCGTCAGGTAGACGCTTTCGCGCATCCGCTGCCACGTCATCGCCCGGTAGATGAAGGCGAGGAAGATGCCGCCGAGCGCGCCGATCGAGGCCGCCTCGGTCGGCGTCGCGAGGCCGAAGAGGATCGAGCCCAGCACTGCCATGATGAGGAAGGCGAGCGGCAGGAACGACGTCAGGATCATCAGGAGCAGCCGTGACATCGGCACGTCCGGCACCTCGTCCGCCGTTGGCTTCGGTGCCACCGACGGCTGAAGGATCGACCGGCCGACCACGTAGATCAGGTAGAGACCGACGAGCGTGAGGCCGGGCAGGAGCGCCGCCGCGTAGAGCCGCACGATCGAGACGCCCGACGCGGCCGCGTAGACGATCAGCATGATCGAGGGCGGGATCAGGATGCCGAGCGTCCCCCCCGCGCAGATGATGCCGCTCGCGAAGGACGGGTTGTAGCGCGCCTTCAGCATCTGGGGCAGCGCGAGAAGCCCCATCAGCGTCACCACCGCGCCGACGATGCCGGTGGCCGTCGCGAAGAGCGCGCAGGTGATGAGCGCGGCGACGCCCATCGAGCCGGGAATGTTCTTGGAGGCGACGTTGAGTGTCGAGAACAGCCGGTCGACGATGTTCGCCCGTTCGACGATGTAGCCCATGAAGAGGAACAGGGGCACGGCCGTCAGGACCTCGTTCGACATGACCGTGAAGGTCTGGTTCACGAAGAGGTCGAAGATCCGGTTGTTGAAGTAGCCCTCGACCCAGAGGCTCCATCGCTCCCACGCCCCCGCGTCCTCTCCGAGGCGGTCGAAGAAGCGCCACATGCGCCCCTCGTCGTAATAGGCGTAGTAGCCGAAGCCGATGCCCATCGCCATGAGCGTGAATGCGATCGGGAAGCCGAGAAAGACGAAGACGATGAACAGCCCCAGCATCATCAGGGCGACTTGAGGGTCCGTCATATGTGGTGATCCCTTTCGGCCTTGTCGGCTTCGCGGATCAAGAGATCTTCGGTCTCGAAGACGTCCTCGTCGGCCGGGAGCCATTCGTTGGTGCGCATCGCGAGGATGCAGCGGCAGACCTGGGCGATGCCCTGGATGAAGAGCAGGATGCCTGCGGCGACGATGACGGTCTTGAACTGGTAGATCGGGACGCCTGCGGGACTGTTGACCGAGACTTCGCCGTATCCCCAGGAGCGGGCGGCGTATTTCCAGCCCGCGATGATCAGGGCCGTGACGCCGGGAAAGAAGAAGATGATGTAGAGGACGAGATCGACCTTGGCCTGCGTTCTCGGCTGCCAGAGGCGGTAGAGGAAGTCTCCCCGGACATGGCCGCCGCGCGACAGCGTGTAGGCGCCGCCCATCATGAAGAGCGTTCCGTACATGATGAAGGACACGTCGAGCGCCCAGGCGGTCGGATTGTTCAGGACGTAGCGCACGAAGACCTCATAGCCGGTCCCCACGGCCATGAGCACGATCAGCCAGGCGAATGCCTTGCCGAACCACGCCGACAGATTGTCCGCGAAGCGGATGAAACCTACCACGGGAGTTCTCCCTGTTCGACAGAAGGGCCCCGGCGGTCAACCCGCCGGGGCCGTCGTGTCAGCGATGCCGGATCAGATCGCGAGACGGCCGGGGAAGTAGTGCTCGTAGGCGAGCGCAAGGTCCGGCTTGTTCATCAGTTCGTAGTAGGCGACCTGCTCGACCCACTCCCGCTGGCTGTCCATGACGCGCTTGCTGAACTCGTCCTGTTCCAGCTCCTCGATGAGCTCGTCCCAGGCTGCGAGCTGTGCCTGGAGGATGTCCTGCGACGTCCGGTGCACGGTCACGCCGGCCTCATCCTGCAGCCACTGCAGGTCGGCGGAATACCGGCGCTGCGCCTTCGCGGTGTTCGCCGTCGATGCCGCCTCGACGCCGTACTTCAGGATCGCCTGAAGATCGGGGTCGAGTTCCTCGAGCGTGAACCTGTTGAACAGGAACTCGAAGCTCTCGGAGGCCTGGTGGTAGGACGAGAGATAGTAGTTCTTCGCCACGTCGTGCGCGCCGAAGTCCTTGTCCGAGGACGGGTTGTTGAACTCGAACGCGTCGATCACGCCGCGCTCCATCGCCGGGACGATTTCACCGCCCGGCAGCTGGGCGACGGACATGCCCATCGACTGCAGGAGGTCGGCCGCGAGGCCGACGGTCCGGTACTTGAAGCCGTAGAGATCTTCGGCGGTGCTCACTTCGCCCTTGAACCAGCCGAAGGGCTGGGCCGGCATCGGGAAGCCCATGTACCCGACCACGTCGAGGCCCATGATGTCCTGGGTCAGCTCGCGGTAGAGCTCCGCGCCGCCGCCTTCGTAGAACCAGCCGAGCATGGTGTTGGCGTCGCCGCCGAAGACCGGGCCGGTGCCGAAGAACGAGGCGGCCTTGTTCTTGCCGTACCAGTAGACGGGCACCGAGTGCGCCGCGTCGAGCACGCCGTCGTTCACGGCGTCCATCACCTGGAAGGCGCCCACGACCGCGCCCGCCGGGAGCACGTCGACCTGAAGCCGTCCGCCCGACATCTCGCCGACGCGGGTCGCGTAGTCCTTCGCGAACTCGTCCCAGATGTTCGCCGCGCCCCATGATGTCTGCATCTTGAGCACGATGGGCGCCTGCGCGAGCACAGCCGGCGCGGCGAGCGCGCTTCCGGCGGCCGCGCCGCCCATGAGTGCCGATTTCCTCAGAAAGGACCGGCGATTGAAACGTTGACGGTCAGACATTGTTTCCTCCCTCTAGCCTGATCTCACGACGGATTGCCTCGGAGACGCGTTCATCTATAGCACCGCGCGGGCGCAGGGCAACAGATGCAGTCGTGCGAATGTACAAAATCGGTCAAATTTCTTTACCACGCGCTTCGGGTGTCTTTTCAATCGCCTGACAGCGGTTGCGCACACGACCCGACAGTGTCGGCCCTCCGCGGCGTCCTTTCATGCCCACGATACGGAGCGCGCCCGGGAGCCCGCCCCGCCGCGCGACGGGGAGCCCCGCGCGCGCATCCCGCCGGCTGATCCGAGCCGATCGTGCCCCCGACGCGAGCCCTCCGTCAGCGCTCGCCCGACGCGGTGGAACCTCGGTCTGCCCAGTTCGTTGATGCTGTCTCGACAAGCATGAACGGGACAGGGACGCCGTGAACCGCAGAAAGGCCAATGACGACACATTGACAGACACTCTCGCCGATCTTGCCGCCCGCAGGATCGCCATCGAGGGCGTGGAGCCCGAGATCGAGTGCGGCCGCTTCGCGAGCAAGGCGGTCGCGGGGCGGGAGGTGATGGTCTCGGCAGACATCTTCGGCGACGGGCACGAGTCGTTCGGAGCGGAGGTCGACCTCCTCGGACCCGACGGCAAGGCGCTCGAGACGGTTCCGATGCGGCATCTCGGCAACGACCGCTGGTCGGCGGCGGTGCAGCCGCGCGAGGTCGGCCCCCACCGCATCGCCATCCGCGCCTGGCGCGACCTCTTCGGCACCTGGCGCCACGATACCGCGAAGAAGGCCGCCGCCGGACAACCGGTGGACGTGGAGATCGAGGAGGCCCGGCTGATGATCGCGCCGCTCAAGGCGCGCGGCGAGGACGGAAAGGCACTCACCGAACTGCGGAAAGCGCTCAAGACCGACCGCGCGCTCGACCGCCTGCTGGCGGACGACACGCGCGCTCTGATGTCGCGTGTGGGGCCGCGTGCGAACGCGACGCACTATGGCGGCGGCCTGCCGCTGTGGGTCGATCGCGAGCGCGCGGCGTTCAGCGCATGGTACGAGCTCTTCCCGCGCTCGATGGGGCCGGACCACCGGCACGGCACGTTCGACGACGTGATCGGCCATCTGCCCTATGTCCGCGACCTCGGGTTCGACGTGCTGTACTTTCCGCCGATCCATCCGATCGGCGAGACCAACCGGAAGGGGCGGAACAACGCGCTCCGCGCCGAGCCGGGCGACGTCGGCAGTCCCTACGCCATCGGCACGGCGGAGGGCGGCTTCCGCCATGTTCATCCCGACCTCGGCACGATCGAGGATTTCGACCGGCTGGTGGCGGCGGCGCGCGAGCACGGGCTCGAGATCGCCCTCGACATCGCGCTCAACGCCTCGCCCGACCACCACTGGATCACCGAGCATCCCGAATGGTTCGAGCGCCGCCCCGACGGGACGATCAAGTACGCGGAGAATCCGCCGAAGAAGTACGAGGACATCGTCAACTTCCGCTACTACCTCGACGACGGGGGCCCCAACCGCCCGTTCTGGGAGGCGGTGCGCGACATCTTCCTGTTCTGGGCCCACCACGGCGTCCTGAGCTTCCGGGTCGACAACCCGCACACCAAGCCGTTCCCGTTCTGGGAATGGGTGATCGCGGAAGTCCGCAAGGCTCATCCCGAGGCGATCTTCCTGTCGGAGGCATTCACGCGCCCCAAGGTGATGAAGCGCCTCGCCAAGGTCGGCTTCAACCAGAGCTACACCTACTACACCTGGCGCTCGACCAAGGCGGAGCTGACGGAGTATCTCGAAGAACTGACGACGACAGACGCGCGGCACGTGATGCGGCCGAACTTCTTCGTCAACACGCCCGATATCAATCCCTACTTCCTGCAGTATTCCGGCCGCCCCGGTTTCCGCACGCGTCTCGTCATGGCCGCATCGCTCGCGGGCAACTACGGCGTCTATTCGGGCTACGAGTTCTGCGAGGCCGAGCCGCTTCCCGGACGCGAGGAATACCTCCATTCCGAGAAATACGAGATCAAGAACCGCGATCTCGATGCGGAAGGCAACATCAAGGACGACATCCGGCTGATGAACCGCATCCGGCGGGAACAGCCGGCAATGCGGGACGTCCTCAACCTGCGCTTCTATCCCGCGGCGGACGACCGGGTGCTCTACTACGGTCGGATGGACGCGGAGAGCGGCAACTACGTCCTGTTCCACGTCCTGATCGACCCGCACGAGCCCGCGGAGTTCAGCTTCGAGGTGCCGCTGTGGGAGTTCGGCCTGCCCGACGAGGCGTCGGTGGAGGTGCAGGATCTGATCCACGGCAACAGCTTCACATGGCACGGCAAGAGCCATCTGCTCGCGCTCGACCCGCACCACCGGCCCTACGCCATCTGGCGGATCACGCCGCCCGGAGG
>CAYTBD010000035.1:0-12641 GCA_964435755.1 uncultured Rhodobacterales bacterium | reverse complement strand
CGAATATGTCGAAGAACGTCTCCCAGTCGATCTCCTCCAGCCGGTCTTCGGGCTCCTGAAAGTCGATCCTGAGAATGCCGCCGTCCGCCGTTTCCTCGACGCGGGCGGGGCGACCGCCCCGGCTCTCGGCCCATGTCCGGATCGTGTCGTGGTCGGTCGTGGTCTTGCTGTCGTGGTCGGTCATCGGGGTCTCCTCGGTTGCTGCAGGGAGAACGCGCCACCGGAAGCGCGAGGTTCCACCGGACCGGTTTTCAGTGCGCACTTTCAGGGTTTTCTCCGAATTGCGGAGCGTCGTGCCTGCTCCACCGCCTCGTCGCACGGGCCACGCGTCGCGACGTGCGGGCCAGGTGAGGGGGCTGTTATTCGCACTCCATTACCTGTTCCCGGGCGTCGGACCGCGGATGATGGGAGCGCTTGACGATGCGGCCGCGAACGAGGCCGCACCGATCGGGCGCGCGAGCCTCGAGGTCCTCGCCTGCATCGCGCTCTGGGGCGTGTTCCGGTTCTCGCAAGCCCGACTGCCATGGCAAGAGCGGGTCGCGAAGCAGGGCGCCCTCATTCGGCCGGAGCGGTCTCCTCCGAGGGTTCCGGCGTCTCGGGCGCGGCGTCTCCGTCGCCGCCTCCCTGTTCGAGCGCGCCGTCGACCCATGTTCCGCTCACCACGTCGCCGGAGGCGAAGCGGATCGTGCCTTCGCCCTGCCGCCTGCCGTCGACGAACATCCCCTCGTAGACATCGCCGTTCGAATAGGTCGCGACGCCCATGCCGTTGATCTCGCCGTCTTCCCACTCGCCGGTGTAGGTGAAGCCCTCGGGCATCGTGATCGTGCCCTGCCCCTCGCGCTCGCCATCGACGAACTGGCCCTCGTAGACGGTGCCGTCGGCATAGGTCGCCTTGCCCTGGCCGTGCCGCCTGCCGTCCTGCCATTCCCCCTCGTAGCGATAGCCGTCGGGATAGGTCATCACACCGTATCCGTGGTTCTTGGCGTCCTTGAACTCGCCTTCGTAGACGAGCCCGTTGGCATAGGTCGCCCGGCCCTCGCCCTCGATGACACCCGCGACCCAGTCGCCCTCGTAGGTGTTGCCGTCGGGATAGACGATCCTGCCCGTCCCGTGGGCGAGGTCGTTCTCGAACGTGCCCTCGTAGACGGAGCCGTCGGGATAGGTCACGCGGCCTTCGCCCTCGATCCGGCCATTCTGCCATTGCCCGACGTAGGTGTAGCCGTCGGTGCCGGTGAAGGTGCCCTGTCCGTGGCGCTGGTCGTCCTGGAACTCGCCCTCGTACACGTCACCGTTGGCGTAGGTCACCATGCCGGTGCCCTGGCGCTTTCCGTCCACGAAATCGCCGGTGTAGACGTCGCCGTTGGGCTGGGTCAGCGTCCCTGTCCCGTTGATCTGGCCGCCGGCCCATTCGCCGGTGTAGGTGAGCCCGTCGGGCATGGTCAGCGTACCCTGGCCTTCGCGCTGGCCACGGACGAGGTCGCCTTCGTAGACCGCCCCGTCGGGGTATTCGATGCGGCCCTGGCCTTCCTTGATCCCGTTGACCCAGGTGCCTTCATAGACGTAGCCGTTGGGGCTCTCCATCCGGCCGAACCCGTCGTGCAGCGCGTCGCGGAATCCGCCCTCGTAGCGCACGCCGTTGGCATAGACCGCCACGCCCTCGCCGGTGATCTGGCCTTCGGACCACTCGCCCTCGTAGGTGCCGCCGTCGGCGAAGGTGATCTTGCCCATCCCGTCGGGCTTGCCCGCGACGAACTCGCCTTCGTAGACCGAGCCGTTGGGGAAACGGGCGGTGCCCGTGCCGCGGATCTCGCCGTCGATCCATTCGCCGGAGTACTCGTAGCCGTTCGGCAGCCGGTAGGTGCCCTGGCCGTGCTGCTTGCCGTCCTTGAAGGTGCCTTCGTAGACGCCGCCGTCCTCGTACTGCTTCGTGACGACCGGATCCGACTGGCCGAGCGCGGCGAACGGCACGAGGGCGGCGAGCCCCAGCCCCCACGCATATCGAGAGACCGCTGTCTTCAGCATGTGACCCTTCAACCCCCGCTGCTCTGGTTCGGCCCTTTCCGGGACGCGGAGCCAAACCTAGACAAGCCCCGGACCCCCCGCAACGCTTTTTGCCCCTCACGACTTTTCCCCAACGCGTGTTCTGCTAAGACACCTTGGAACAGCAAGGATTTTCCGGATGGCCGAACGCTTCCGCCTGACGCTCGCCCAGCTGAACGCGACGGTCGGAGACTTCGCCGCGAACGCGCGCCTCGTCCGCGAATCCTGGGCAGCGGCGAAAACCGCGGGCGCGGACATGATCGCCTTCCCGGAAATGTTCGTCACCGGCTACCAGGTGCAGGACCTCCCCATGAAGCCCGCCTTCACCGAGCACGCGATGCGGGTCATCGAGGAGATCGCGCGCGATTGCGCCGACGGCCCCGCGATCGGGATCGGCGGGCCGTTCGCGGACGAGCACCACCTCTTCAACGGCTACTGGGTGCTCGAAGGCGGCAAGGTCCGCGCCCGCGTCTTCAAGCACCACCTCCCGAACGACACCGTCTTCGACGAAGTCCGCGTCTACGACACCGGGCACATCGCCGGACCCTACCGCGTCGGGCCGCTCCGCATCGGCACGCCGATCTGCGAGGACGCCTGGTTCGAGGACGTGGCCGAGGCGCTGGCCGAGAGCGGGGCCGAGATCCTGCTGGTCCCCAACGGGTCGCCCTACTACCGCGGCAAGCAGGAGGTGCGTCAGACGCTCATGGTCTCCCGCACGGTCGAGACGGGCCTGCCGCTCGTCTACCTCAACCTCGCCGGCGGGCAGGACGATCAGGTCTTCGACGGCGCGAGCTTCGTGCTGAACCCGGGCGGACGGCTCGCCGTGCAATGCCCGTTCCTCGAGGATGATCTCTACCACGTCGACTTCGAGGAGACCGGGAATGGCTGGCGCGCGGTCGAGGGAGGGAAGGCCGCCCTGCCCGACGAATGGGAGGCCGACTATCACGTGATGGTCGTGGCACTGCGCGACTACCTCCGGAAGTCCGGCTTTTCGCACGTCCTCCTCGGGCTTTCCGGCGGCGTGGACTCCGCAATCGTCGCCGCGATCGCCGCCGACGCGATCGGCCCAGACAAGGTGCGCTGCGTGATGCTGCCCTCGCCCTACACCTCCGGGCATTCGCTCGAGGACGCGGCGGAGGTGGCCCAGAACCTCGGCTGCCGGATCGACACCGTGCCGATCACGGGATCCTTCGAGGCGGTCAAGGACGCGCTCGCGCCGGTCTTCGCGGGGATGGACGAGGACATCACCGAGGAGAACATCCAGTCGCGGCTGCGTGGCCTGATGCTCATGGCGCTCTCGAACAAGTTCGGGGAGATGCTGCTCACGACCGGCAACAAGTCGGAGGTCGCGGTGGGCTATGCCACGATCTACGGCGACATGGCGGGCGGCTACAATCCGATCAAGGATCTCTACAAGACCCGCGTCTTCGAAACCTGCCGCTGGCGGAACGCCAATCACCGGCCGTGGATGATGGGGCCGCCGGGCGAGGTGATCCCGCCCCGCGTGATCGAGAAGCCCCCGTCGGCCGAGCTTCGCGCGGACCAGACCGACGCCGACAGCCTGCCGCCTTACGAGGTGCTCGATCCGATTCTCGAAATGCTCGTCGACGGCGACAGGTCGGTCGAGGAGGTGGTCGCCAGGGAGTACGGCCGCGCGATGGTCCAGCGGGTCGAGCGCCTGGTCTACCTCTCGGAATACAAGCGCTTCCAGGCCGCCCCCGGCCCGCGCCTGACCGGCCGCGCCTTCTGGCTCGACCGGCGGTATCCGATCGTGAACCGCTGGCGCGACCCGGGCTGATCCGGCGGCCGCGGCGGAGGCCCTGACGGACCCGTGTCCGACCGTTCGCCAGGTTCACCCGATCCTCACCTCCCGCCCGCAGTCTCCCCCGCGAAGCTTCCGGGCGGGGAGACCCGCCTGACCGACAGATCACCGGCCCCGAAGACCGCCTCTCACCAAGGCGCAGGGGTTGTCCGCACCGCGCAAGGCCGCGCCGGAAGGCGCCGGTCAGGACGTTCGGGATCGCCCTCGTGGCGGCGCCGTCACTTCCTCTTTCCGCGACATGGAAAACAGGCCGAGAATGCACCAACAGGCCGCGCCCTCCGCGCCGGTCTGCGATGGCGCACATATGATCTGTGGGAATTCCCAACAGACAAGGCGCGGGCGCGTGCCTACCTCTGACACGAAGATGGAACCCAGAGGAACGCAACATGTCCACGCCAAAGATTCTCGTCGCCTTCTACTCGACCTACGGCACCAGCCATGCCGTCGCCGAAACCGCCGCCAAGGCCGCCCGCGAGGCCGGAGCGGAGGTCCGCCTCGTCCGCTTCGCCGAAACCGCGCCTGAAGAGGTCGTGAACGGTCAGGAGGCGTGGAAGGCGCAACTCGCGAAGATGGCCCACATCCCCGTCATCACGCATGACGACATGGTCTGGGCCGACGGCTACTTCTGGACCGCGCCGACGCGCTACGGGTCCGTGCCGAGCCAGGTCCGCGCCTTCATCGACACGCTCGGGCCGCTCTGGATGCAGGGCAAGCTCGCCGACAAGACCTTCAGCGCGACGACCAGCGCGCAGAACACGCACGGCGGTCAGGAGACGACGCTCGTCGGCCTCTACACGAGCGTCATGCACTGGGGCGCGATCGTCGTCGCACCGGGCTACACCGATGCCTCGATCTCCGCGGCGGGCGGCAATCCCTACGGCTTTTCGACAAACGCCGGAGGTTTCGACGATGCCGGCAAGGCCGCGGTCGGCCATCAGGCGAAGCGTCTGGTCGAAATGACCGCGAAGATCGCGGCGCGCGACCCCGTCGCCGCCTGACGCGCGCCGCGCGGGGGTCAGACCTCCCGCGCGACGCAGTCCGCCAACAAGGATTCGGTCACGCCCCGGTCGCAGAGCCGCGTGGCCTCGGTGGTGACGGCGGCGCTCGCCGCCGATACCCCGAAGCGCAGGCAGTCGGGCAGCGCGTCGCCCCGGGCGAGCGCGAAGGCAAACGCGCCGACGAAGCTGTCGCCCGCCCCCACCTTGCTCACCACGCTTACCGGCCGCTCGGTGACCGCGTGCCAGCGGCCATCCTTCGAGGCGAGCACCGATCCGTCCGCGCCGCGCGCGACGATGATGACGCTGGCGACGTTCTTCGTGACCAGTTCGGAGGCGAATTCCGCCGTGTCCTCGGCGCGGGGCAGGGGGCGCCCGGCCAGTTCCTCGGCTTCCTCGCCGTCCATGCGCAGGACGTAGATCGAGGGATGCGAGGTCTCCACGAGGTTGAACAGCGCCGGCCCCGAGGTGTCCACGATCAGCCGGGCCGCGCGCTCGGCCACGTGACCGGCGAGAATGGCGGGGAAGTTCTTCGCGACGCCCGGCGGCTGGCTGCCCGAAAGCACGACGAGCGTGTCGGTCCCCGTCGCCTGGTCGAGCGTGTCGAGCGCACGCTCCACGTCCTTTTCCGTCCATTCCGGACCCGGCAGGACGAATCGGTACTGCTCGCCCGTCTCCTGGTCGGTGACCGAGACGGACTGGCGCGTCTCGCCCGGACCCTGGAAGCCGACGGTCGCGATGCCCTCCTGCGCGAGCAGTTCGAGACAGCGCGCCCCGGTGCCGCCGCCGATCGCGACGAGCGCGGTCGAGCGGCCGCCGAGAAGGCGGATCGCGCGGCTCACGTTGATGCCGCCGCCGCCCGGATCGACCTCGGGGGCGGTGCAGCGGAGCTTCAGTTCGGGAACCACGCGCGGCGCGCTCGTCGACAGGTCGACGGTCGGGTTCAGCGTGACGGTGATGATGTTGATCATGTCTGCGCATTCGATGTTAGCGGTATCGACGCGCAATATGGGGTGGCCGGCACCGAAGTGCCAGCCGTCATCCTGCGTGAAATCAGCCCAGCATCATCTGGTAGCTGACGGGGACGTAGTGGAATCCGTCGCCTCTGGTGTCGATGTAGCCCATCCCGGGGAACGGCATGTGATAGCCGATGACCGGCATCCGCTCGGCCGCCGCCATGCCGAGGACGCGGCGGCGGGACTGCGCGGCCGCGGCCTTGTCGGCGTCGAATCGCACCTCCCAGTCGGGGTAGGCCACCGACCAGACGTAGTGGTTGGCGAGATCGGCCATCAGGAGCAGCTGGCTACCGCCCGAGTCGAGCCTGTAGACCATGTGCCCCGGCGTGTGTCCGAAGGCCGCCATGCCGGTGATGCCCGGAGCCACCTCGGCGCCGTCGCCGACGAAGCTGAAACGGTCGGCCAGCGGGCGGACCTTCGCCTCGAACCCGTCGTTGCCGGCCGCCGCCCAGTGATCGAACTCGGCCTGTCCGGCGATGTAGCGGGCATTGGCGAAGGTCGGCGTGCCGTCCTCGCCCGTCAGCCCGCCGATGTGGTCGCCGTGCATGTGGGTGATGACGACGGTGCCGATGTCGCCGGTCGCATAGCCTGCCGCCTCGAGCGCCGAGGCGATGCCGGGGCCGTTGAGCCCGGTGTCGAACAGGACGATCTCGGACCCGGTATCGACCACGGTCGGCGTGAAGAAGAACTGCGCCTTGTCGGTCGGAATGAAATTCGCCGCGCTCACCTCGGCGAATTCCTCGGGCGGCACGTTCATGCCGAAGATCGACTGCGGATCGTCGACCGTGCGCGTCCCGGCGAGCAGCGTCGAGACCTCGAAATCGCCCAGCATGAAGCTGTGCTTCTGCGCGTTGGGGGGCGTCATGCTCATCCCCTGGGCGGAGGCGGAGGTTGCCGCCGCACCGGCGGCGAGCGGCAGGGCCGCGCCCGAAAGAAGCGCCTGGCGTCGTGTCAGTCTCATGGATCTCTCCCTGTTCGATTACCGTTGCGTCAAGAATAGACCGGGGAGGCAGGCGGACCAGTAAGGACGGATGCACAGCGCCTTGGAATTTCCGCACAGCCGCGCGCGAGGCCCTGGCAGGCGATGACCGGGCGAAACGCTCACTCGATCCGTTCGATCACCGTGATGTCGAAGGCGACAAGGCCGAGAAGATCGACCGTCGCGGTCTGGCCGTCGGCACGGTTGCTCATCGCGTCGACGCGGGTGCTGAACATGAGGCGCATCTCCGCGATGTCGTCGCGGCTCAGTTCAACCGGCAAGTCCACGCCCTGCAACCGCTCGGCATCGATGTAGCGAAGCCGCAAGGAAAGCGCGTCGATCGGCGCATCGGTCGAGACCGCAGCGGTGCCGAGCAGGACTTCATCGACAATCGTCATCCGCGGGTCGTCAGCCTGAGGCACGCCATCGGTCACCCGAACGCTGACATTTCCGGCGATCCCGCCAAGATCCAGCCCGTCGACCGTGATGAACCCGGTGTCGTAGGTCCCGAAGGAGACACGGCCGGGACTGCTCGCACCGGCCACGACCGGGCTGCCGGTCTCGAAACCGAATGTCCCCGACAGTCTTGGCAGGGCCGCGGCCGACGCGGCCACGGTGCCCTCTGGTGGCGCGATGCTGGTCGGAAACCGCTCGGCCTCGAAGCGGTAGACGACGGATTCGGCCGCCGCCCCGTTGGCAAAAGCGATGCCGCACATGACGATGCCGATGGCCAGCGAACTCGGGCCGGCAACGGTGGGAGTGTTCATTGGGCGAACCGATGTCTTCCGAGCCACACCCGGAACTTAAACGCTCCGGCGCGCCAGGCAACCTTCAAGCTGACCGGGGGTCGGCGCGCCGATATGCCCTTCCCGTCCGGCGAGCGTCCTCTCCATGAGACCGGCGTTTCGGGCACCGCCCCGGCGCTCATTCCCACCACCGGTCGATCGCCGCGATGTCGTCGTCCGACCAGCCGAAGTGATGGGCAAGCTCGTGGACGTAGACATGCGCCACGAGATCGGGCAGCGTCACGTCCCCGCGGCTGATCCATTCGTCGAGGATCGGCCGGCGGAACAGCCAGATCGCGTCGGGCTGGCCCGGCTGGTCGAAGGTCGACTTCTCGATGAGCGGAATGCCGTCGTAGAGCCCGGTCAGTTCGAACGGATCCTCGATCCGCATCTCGTCGAGCATCGCGTCCGGGGCGAAGTCCTCCACCCGCAGCGCCACCTCCCGCGCCGCGGCGCGATAGGCCTCGGGCAGCGCGTCGATCGCCGCCCGCGCCATCATGGCGATCTCGCCCGCGTCGGGCGCCGTGATCTCGCTCCAGTCCATCCCCGCGATATGGACAATTTCGGGCGCGTGTGAAAGAGAGCGCGGCTCAAGGAGAGCCCCATGATCGTCACCCGTTTCGCGCCCTCGCCCACAGGTTACCTGCACGTGGGCAACCTGCGCACCGCGCTCTTCAACTTCCTGATCGCGCGGAAGGCGGGCGGCACGTTCATCCTGCGTCTCGACGATACCGACCCCGAGCGGTCGAAGGAGGAATACGTCGACGCGATCAAGGAGGACCTCGAGTGGCTCGGCCTGACCTGGGATCGCGTCGAGCGGCAGTCGCACCGGCTCGACCGCTACGCCGCCGCCGCGGACCGGCTGCGCGAGGCGGGGCGGCTCTACGAGGCGTTCGAGACGCCCACGGAACTGGATCTCAAGCGCAAGAAGCAGCTCAACATGGGCAAACCGCCGGTCTACGACCGCGCGGCGCTGAACCTCTCCGACGCCGAGCGCGAGAGGCTGCGCGCCGAGCGCGGCAACGGCCACTGGCGGTTCAGGCTACGCCACGAACGGATCGAGTGGGAGGACGGCATCCTCGGTCCCGTCTCGATCGACGCCGCCAGCGTCTCCGATCCGGTGCTGATCCGGCAGGACGGGCAGGTGCTCTACACGCTGGCCTCGGTGGTGGACGACGTGGAGATGGGCGTGACCCACGTCGTGCGCGGCTCCGACCATGTCACGAACACCGCGACGCAGATCCAGATCATCGAGGCGCTGGGCGCGACCCCGCCGGCCTTCGCGCATCATTCGCTGCTGACCGGCCCGCAGGGCGAGGCGCTGTCGAAACGCCTCGGCACGCTGGCGCTCCGCGACCTGCGCGACCGCGGCGTGCAGCCGATGGCACTCCTGTCGCTGCTGGCCCGTCTGGGGTCGTCGGACCCGGTCGAACTGCGCTCGTCCATCGACGAGATCGCCGAGGGGTTCGAGCTGTCGCATTTCGGCGCCGCGCCCACGAAATTCGACGTGGACGACCTCTGGCCGCTCACCGCCCGCGTCCTGCACGCCATGCCGCTGTCGGCGGTCGCGGAGGATCTGCGCGCGGCCGGCGTCCCCGACGACATGGCGGGACCGTTCTGGAGCGTCGTGCGCCAGAACATCACCTCGCTGGGCGAGCTTCGCGACTGGTGGCGCGTCGTCTCCGAAGGCGCCGCCCCGAAGGTCGCGCCGGAGGACGAGGATTTCGTGGCCGAGGCGATGGCCCTTCTCCCCGAGCCGCCCTACGGCCCCGAGACCTGGGGCGCGTGGACGACCGCCGTGAAGGAGAAGACCGGCCGCAAGGGCAAGGCGCTCTTCATGCCGCTGCGCCGCGCGGTCACCGGCCGCGACCGCGGCCCCGAGATGGCCGACCTCATGCCGCTGCTGCACAAGAAGCCCGGGAGCTGACTCACCGCTCCCGCGGCTCCGCCGTCACCGTCTCCCGCGCCACCGGCCCCATCCGCGCCCGGTTCGCCGCCGCGACCCGCGCCTTGAGGTCGCCCGCGCCGTGGCGCGCGACGCGCAGGTCGTCGAGCCAGCGGTCGACGAGTTTCCGCTCGCCCTCCGCAAGCCTCTGGTGCCGCGTATAGATCGGGTCGGCGCGGTCGTCGGCCACCGGCGCCTCCCAGCCTTCCGTCGTCTCGAAGAACCGCGCCACGCCGTCCGCGCCGAATTCGTCCAGATAGCCCTGCACGACGACGTCGATGTAGGACAGGAGCACCGGATGCGCCCGGTCCGGCGCGCCGTGCTTGTCCTGCGGGATCGTGTAGAGGCTGACCTCGGGCCGCCAGTCGAGCGCGTGGGCCACCTCCGCCGCGGCCACCCGGTCGTAGGCATGCTCGCGGTCGTCGAGCGCCGCCCAGTCCGCCCCCGGCACCCCGGCGATCAGCCCCTCGATCTCGACGTGCGGGTCCGGCACGGCGGTGAGGAACGCCACCGGCCGCAGCGCCGTGTGCCGCCAGACCCGCTTCCAGCCGCGCACCCGCGCGGCATGCGCCGCGTCATGGGCATGGGTGCGCCGGTTCACGAGGCTGCCGTAGCCGAAGAAGAACGGGGTCCGCATCCCCGTCTTGTGCCCTTGCGCAGCCTCCGGTGCAAGGGACCGCCCGTACCGCCTCCATCGAGCCTCAAATATCCCGGGGAGCGCGAGGGGCAGCGCCCCTCGCCCCCTTGCCCGGCCGCGCGATACGCTCTATCGCTTGGAGCACAGCGACGGGAGAATCCGGGCTCGCCCCGGTGCCGAAGGAGCAACCGCCCCGGTAAACTCTCAGGCCAAAGGACCGTCGCCGCGACGACAACTCTGGAGAGAGGCCCGCGTGGCCCGCCGAAGGGATAACGATCTCAGGCGAAAGGACAGAGGGGGCATCGGAGGGCGCAATCCGCCCGGGCGATGCCGGGCGTTCCGTCCGCCGGCAGGGGAGGTGAGATGGACGAGCTGAAGCGCACCGGGCTCCACGACCTGCATGTCTCGCTCGGCGCGAAGATGGTGCCGTTCGCGGGCTACGAGATGCCCGTGCAATATCCCATGGGCGTCCTCAGGGAACACCTCCACACCCGCGCCGCGGCCGGCCTGTTCGACGTGAGCCACATGGGGCAGGTGATCCTGCGCCCGAAGTCGGGCGATGTGGCCCGCGCCGCCCGCGCGCTGGAGACGCTGGTGCCGGAGGATGTGCTCGCCCTGAAGGAGGGCCGCCAGCGCTATGCCCTCTTCACCAACGACACGGGCGGCATTCTCGACGATCTGATGGTGGCGCACCGGGGCGACCACCTGTTCCTCGTCGTGAACGCCGCACGCAAGGACGCCGATCTCGCGCACATGCGGGCACATCTGGCCGAGGACTGCGCCGTGGAGCCGGTCGGGGAGCGGCTGCTGCTCGCGCTGCAGGGTCCGGCCGCCGAGGCGGCGCTGGCCCGTCTCGTTCCGGGCGCGGCCGGGATGCGCTTCATGGATGTCCGCGCGATACCCTCCGGCTTCGGCGATCTGTGGATCTCGCGCTCGGGCTACACCGGCGAGGACGGCTTCGAGATCTCGGTTCCCGAGGCCCGCGGCCGCGCCTTCGCGGAGGCGCTTCTCGACATGGACGCGGTCGCGCCCATCGGCCTCGGCGCGCGCGATTCGCTGCGGCTCGAGGCGGGGCTCTGCCTCTACGGGTCCGACCTCGACGAGACGACGAGCCCCGTCGAGGCGGCGCTCGGCTGGGCGATCCAGCCGACCCGCCGCCGGGGCGGTGTCCGGGAGGGCGGCTTTCCCGGCGCCGGCCGCATCCTCTGCGAACTCGAGAGCGGCCCGTCCCGCCGCCGCGTCGGTCTCCTGCCCGAAGGCCGTGCGCCGATGCGGGCGGGGACCGCGCTCTATGCCGGGCAGGACGACGCCAGGCCCGTCGGCACCGTCACGTCCGGCGCCTTCGGGCCGTCGATCGGGCGGCCGATGTCGATGGGCTATGTCGCGGCGGGGAACGCCGCGACGGGGACGCGGCTTTTTGGCGAGGTGCGCGGGAAACGCCTCCCCGCCATCGTCACCGAGATGCCGTTCAGGCCATCCACCTACAAGCGCTGAAAAGGGACCAGCATGAAGTACACCGAAGAACACGAATGGCTCGAGATCGACGGCGATCTGGTCGTCGTGGGGATCACCGAACACGCCTCGACGCAACTGGGCGACGTCGTCTTCGTCGAACTGCCCGAGATCGAGACGCAGGTCGCCAAGGGCGACGAGGTCTGCGTGATCGAAAGCGTCAAGGCCGCGTCCGACATCCTCGCCCCGCTCGAGGGCGAGATCGTGGAAGTGAACGACAAGATCGTCGCGAACCCCGCGCTGGTGAACGAGGATCCGATGGGCGCGGCGTGGTTCTTCAAGATGAAGGTCGACGACCTCTCGGCGCTCGACGAGCTGATGGACGAGGACGAGTACAAGGACTTCATCGAATGACCGTCGGATCCGGAAACCCGATCTGACCAAGCGGAGACCGCCATGCCCTTCGAGCCCACCGACTACCTGCCCTACGACTTCGCGAACCGCCGCCACATCGGGCCGTCGCCGTCCGAGATGGCGGAGATGTTCGAGGCGGTCGGCGTCTCGTCGCTGGACGACCTGATCGACCAGACGGTCCCGAGATCGATCCGGCAGGCCGAGCCTCTCGATTTCGGCAAGCCCAGGTCGGAGCGCGAACTCCTGTGGTACATGCGGCAGGTGGCGCTCAAGAACACGGTCTTCGCCACGATGATCGGGCAGGGCTACCACGGCACGGTCACCCCGCCCGCGATCCAGCGCAACGTCCTGGAGAATCCCGCCTGGTACACGGCCTATACGCCCTACCAGCCCGAGATCAGCCAGGGCCGGCTCGAGGCGCTGCTGAACTACCAGACGATGGTTTCCGATCTCACGGGACTTCCCGTGGCCAATGCGTCGCTGCTCGACGAATCCACGGCCTCCGCCGAGGCGATGACGATGGCGCAGCGCGTGGCGAAGTCGAAGGCCGCCGCGT
>CAYTBD010000034.1:0-12950 GCA_964435755.1 uncultured Rhodobacterales bacterium | reverse complement strand
GATCGTCTTCGAGGAGGACGGGACGGTCAGCCTCTACGTCGGCACCCAGTCGAACGGACAGGGCCACGAGACGGTCTATGCCCAGTTCCTCGCCGACCAGACCGGCATCCCGGTGGACCTGATCCGCGTGGTTCAGGGCGACAGCGATCTCATCAAGCGGGGCGGCGGCACCGGCGGCTCGCGCTCGACCACGGTGCAGAACAACGTGACGCTCGACACGGTGGGCGACATCGTCGAGGCGTTCACGGCCTTCGTGGCCGAGGAGGCCGGCGTCGATGCGGAGAAGGTGAGCTTCGACGACGAACGGTTCCGGGCGGAGGGCACGAACGTCTCGCCCACGATGGTCGAGGTGGCCGGGATGGCGCGGGCCAGGGGCAAGGCGGAGCTTCTGACCTGGGACAGGCGCGCCAAGCTGCCGGGCCGGTCCTATCCGAACGGCGCCCACGTGGCCGAGGTCGAGATCGATCCGGAGACCGGCGTGGTCGAGGTGGTGAAGTACACCGTGACGGACGATTTCGGAAATCTTCTCAACCCCCTGCTGGCCGAAGGTCAGGTGCATGGCGGGGTGGCGCAGGGCATCGGTCAGGCGATCACCGAGCGGGTGGTCTATGACGAGACGGGGCAGCTTCTGACGGCGACGTTCATGGATTACGCACTGCCTCGCGCCTACGATCTGCCGATGTTCGGCTTCACGACCGAGCCTGTGCCGTCGACCGCGAACCAGCTCGGCATGAAGGGCTGCGGCGAGGCCGGGACGGTCGGCGCGATGGCCGCCGTCGCCAATGCGGTGGCGGACGCCGTGTGGGAACTCGGCGTGCGCGACGTCCAGATGCCGTTCACGCCCATGCGCATGTGGGAGATGCTGAGGCAGGTGAAGGTTGCAGCTGAATGAGGCCATACGCCGGCTCTTCGGCCGGTTCGGACAGACCGAACAGACGCCGAGGCCCGTCCGGGGCCGCGCCGACCACGTCATCATCATCGACGGCACGATGTCGTCGCTCCGCGAGGGGTGCGAGACGAACGCCGGGCTCGCCTACAAGCTTCTGAGTTCGGCGACGCATTCCCACATGTCGGTCCGCTACGAGGCGGGGGTTCAGTGGCAGGCGTGGCGGACGACGCTCGACGTGATCGAGGGACGCGGCATCAACCGTCAGATCCGCCGCGTCTACGGCTTCCTCGCCTCGCGCTACCGCCCCGGAGACCGGATCTTTCTCTTCGGCTATTCGCGGGGCGCCTACGCCGTGCGCTCGCTCGCCGGGATCATCGACCGGGTGGGGCTGGTGCGGTCCGAGCACGCGACCGAGCGGAACGTGCAGATCGCCTACCGGCACTACCAGCGCGGCGCCGACAGCACCTCCCGGCGCGCCTTCGTGAGGCGCTTCTGCCACGACGAGGCGCCGGTCGAGATGGTCGGCGTCTGGGACACGGTGAAGGCGCTGGGGTTCCGGGCGCCGATCCTCTGGCGCTGGGCGGAGACGCGGCATGCGTTCCACAACCACCACCTCGGACCGACGATCCGCCACGGCTACCACGCGCTTGCCCTCGACGAGACGCGGGAGGCCTACGCGCCGGTGCTCTGGACCTGTCCCGAGGGCTGGGACGGCCATGTGGAGCAGATGTGGTTCCGCGGCACCCACGGCGATGTGGGCGGGCAGCTGAGCGGGTTCGAGGCGGCGCGGCCGCTCGCCAACATCCCGCTCGTCTGGATCCTCGGGAAGGCGGAGGCCTGCGGGCTGGCGCTGCCCGACGGCTGGCGGGCGCTGTTTCCCTGCGACCCGGACGCGCCGAGCGTGGGCACGACGCGCGGCTGGGGCAAGCTGTTCGTGCTCAGGAAGCGGCGCGTGATCGGGACCGATCCGACGGAGCGGCTCCACCCGACGGCGGAGCGGCCGGCGACGGCGGGGCGGCCGGGATGGCTGTCGGGCGTGGTTTGGCGGCGTCCGGCCGGATGAGCGCGCAGGATTGACGCGCGCCCCGCTTCTCGAACACCGGATGCACACGCCGATCCGGCGCGCGGACGGCACGCCGGACGCGGTGGCGGGCCGGCCGGCTCAGGCCACCTTTTCGAGCGCCACCTCGGGGCTGATGCCCAGGGCATGGACCACGTCGCGGGTGAGATGCGGCTTGTTCAACGTGTAGAAATGCAGATCCTCGACCCCGCCCTCTAGGAGATCGGTGCAAAGCTCGGTGCAGATGGCGGTCGCGAGCAGGTCCTCGCGCCCGTCGCGCGCCGCCGCCGTGAAGGCGTCGTCGAGCCAGGCGGGGATATGGGCGCCGCAGCGGGCCGCGAACTTGCGCACGCCGGTCCAGTTCTCGATGGGCAGGATGCCCGGGATGACCGGCGCGTCGATGCCGGCCCCGGCGCAGGCGTCGCGGAACCGGAAGAAGGTCTCGGCCTCGAAGAAGAACTGCGTGATCGCCGAGCCCGCGCCGGCGTCGATCTTGCGCTTCAGCCAGTCGACATCGGCGGTGTCGTGCCCGGCGTCGGGGTGCGGGTCGGGATAGGCGCCCACGCGGATGTGGAAGTCGCCCGTCCCGGCCAGCGCTTCGATCAGTTCGACCGAGTTCGCGAAACCATCGGGGTGGGCCGTGAACGCCCCCTCGCCCCTGGGCGGATCGCCCCGCAGCGCCACGATTTCCGTCACGCCGGCCCCGGCATAGCGCCGCGCGATCTCCAGCGTCTCCTCGCGGGTCGCGTTCACGCAGGTGAGATGCGCGGCGACGTTCAGGCCGTAGTGCTTGTGGATCGCCGCGACGGCGTCGTGCGTGAGGTCGCGTGTCGTGCCGCCGGCGCCATAGGTCACCGAGACGAACTGCGGCGCGAGCGGCGACAGCGTGCGCACGGTCTCCCAAAGACGAAACGAGGCCTCGATGGACTGCGGCGGGAAGAACTCGAACGAGATGCGGGGCGGGGTCATGGCGAATCCTGCGTTTGGTCGACCCTCTTGTCCCACCGGCCGCTTCGTGAGACAAATTCATAATCCTCAACACCATTATGAAGCGGACGACAGAACGTGCACATCGAATTCAGGCATCTGAGGACGATCAAGGCGATCCATGACACCGGCGGGCTGGCCCGCGCGGCCGAGCAGCTGCACATCACGCAGTCCGCCCTCTCGCATCAGGTGAAGGGGCTCGAGGACCAGGTGGGCGTGGAGCTCTTCGTCCGCCGGTCGAAGCCGCTGAAGCTGTCGGCGGCGGGGATGAAGCTGCTCAAGGCGGCCGAGAGGATCCTGCCGGAGGTCTCCGCGCTCGAGGACGAATTCCGGGGGCTGCAGGCGGGCAAGACCGGGCGGCTTCACATCGCGATCGAGTGCCACGCCTGCTTCGACTGGCTCTTCCCGGTGCTGGAGGAGTTTCGCAAGGCCTGGCCGGATGTCGACGTGGACATCCGCCCGGGGCTCGCCTTCGGCGCGCTGCCCGCGCTCCAGAAGGAGGAGGTGGATCTCGTCGTGTCCTCGGACCCCGAAACCCTCGACGGCGTCGAGTTCCATCCGCTCTTCGACTACAACCCGGTCTTCGTGGCCTCGGCGCAGCATCCGCTGGCGTCGAAGCCGTTCGTCGAGGCCGAGGATTTCCGGGACGAGACGCTGATCACCTATCCGGTCGAACGGTCGCGTCTCGACGTCTTCAGCCAGCTGCTGACGCCGGCCAAGGTCGAGCCGCGCGCGATCCGTCAGGTCGAACTGACGGCGGTGATCCTGCTCCTCGTGGCCTCGAACCGCGGGGTCGCGGTGCTGCCCGACTGGGTCGTGCGCGAGGTGCGATATTCGTCGGACTACGTGACGCGGCCGTTGACCGAGAGCGGGATCACGCGGCGGCTTTACGCGGCGACCCGCAGCGACGACAGCGCCAAGCCCTTCATGGCCCACCTTCTCCGGCTGGGGCGGACGATCCCGGTCAGGTTGCAGAGAACCGCCTGATCCTCAGCCCAGCCTGTCGGAGAGTGCCGCGTCGATCTGCGCGAGCGTCCGGCGCTCCTCGTCCGAGATCTTCTCGCCGCCGAAGCCGAGGAAGCCGCCCTCGGTGCTGGCCTCGGCCACGTCCCGGGCGATGCCGCGAATCCATGTCCGGAAGCCCGTCGCCTCGATCCCTCGGTCCTCCAGCAGGCGCGAAACGCCCGAGAGCCGTGCGATCGCCTGGACCGCCGCCTCCTCGGGGGACCGGCCCCGCGCGAGGCCGGAGACCGCGTCGCTCGCGGCCTCGCGTCCCTCCGGCGTGTCGTAGGTCGCCATGACCTCGCGCGTGATGTCGTCGCCGTCGGCGCGGGCCGCCTCCATCGCCCGCGCGGCGGCGGAGCTTTCGCGGATCACGCCGAACAGACCGCTCGGATCGGCGGCGGTGACCGCGAAACTCGCCAGCATCGGGGCGAGCACGATCTCGGACCATTCCTCGTCGGTGAAGGCGTCTCTCACGGTCATGGCGGCTCTCCGAATCGCTGGTTGACCGGGCGAGCATAGCCGGCTCAGGGCACCCGGAGGTCGTCGAAGCGGATCTCCGTGACCCGGGCCCTGAAGAAGGGAAAGTAGTCGTCGGTCCCGATCAGGTTGCCGCCGTCGACATGGGTGGGAAGCCGGTAGCCGCCGAAGTCGCGGAACTCCGAGAGATCGCCGCCGAACGGCTGGACGCGCCATTCCTGCTCCGGGTTCGCATTGCTCCAGCGGGGCATCACGACGCGGACCGGCCGGCCGTCCTCGGCGACGGTGATCTCGACGGACTGCTCGAGGCCATGGGCCGAGACGGTGACGCGGGCGGTGTCGGCGTCGACCTCCTCCCAGCGGATGCCGGGGCCGGGCAGGAAGACGGCGGGGGTCCAGAAGGTGCCCTCGGCCACCACCCGGCCGAAGGCGGAGCGGAACGTGTCGGCATCGCCGCCGACGCGCACGACGGGCAGGAGGCCGGCGAGCCAGAAGCGGGTCCACGAGGTCTCCGGCGTCAGTCCGTCCGATCCCGCGATCAGCCCCGCGTCGAGCCGCCAGACGAAGCCGTCGGGCGGGGCGAGGATCTGGCGGGCCGCCATCGGGCGGTATCCGGGCGCGTCCCTCGTGCCCAAGCCGATCTCGCCGCCCATCTCGATGACGGCGGCCCGGCGGAGCGGCGTGCCGGGCGCGATCGTGTAGAGGAAGTAGCGGCGGGCCGGCTCGGGAAGGCCCTCGACCGCCGCGGGGTCGAACACGGCGCCCGGGGCGTCGACGGTCGCCAGCGCGGTCCACGCCCGGGCGTCGGCGCGGCGGTCCGCGGCGCGCCACACGCCGAGAAAGACGAGGGCGAGGACGAGAAGGGCGAGCAGGGCGGCGGCGGCGATCTTCATGCGGGTCAACTCCCGCATCCGCCGTTGCGTTTCATTGCCGGTCTTGGCAATCCCCCGCCGCCCCCGTATACGCGCGCCCTGATCGACGGAGACACCCCATGCAGGGCAGCGCCAATCTCAACATCATGATGAAGACCGCGCGGAAGGCGGGTCGGAGCCTCGTGAAGGATTTTCGCGAGGTCGAGAACCTGCAGGTCTCGTCCAAGGGCGCGGGCGACTTCGTCAGCCGGGCCGATATCGCGGCCGAAACGATCATCCGCGAGGAACTGACCGGCGCACGGCCGAACTACGGCTGGACCGGCGAGGAGAGCGCGCCGGTGGAGGGCAAGGATCCGACCCGGCGCTGGATCGTCGATCCGCTTGACGGGACGACGAACTTTCTCCACGGCCTGCCGCACTGGGCGGTCTCGATCGCGCTCGAGTACAAGGGGGAGATCGTCTCGGGCGTGGTCTACGATCCGGCCAAGGACGAGATGTTCTATGCCGAGAAGGGGCAGGGGGCGTGGCTGAACGACAGCCAGAGGCTCCGCGTCTCGGCGCGCAAGACGATGATCGAGGCGATCTTCGCCACGGGACTGCCGTTCGGTGGCCGGCCCGATCTGCCCGAGACGCTGAAGGATCTCGGACGGCTCCTTCCCGCCTGCGCCGGGGTGCGGCGCTGGGGCGCGGCGGCGCTCGATCTGGCCTACGTCGCGGCGGGGCGGTACGACGGGTACTGGGAGCGCGGGCTCAACGCGTGGGACATGGCGGCGGGGCTTCTGATCGTGAAGGAGGCCGGGGGTCTGGTCGAGGCGATCCGGCCCGGCGGCGATCCGTTGTCGGAGGGCGAGGTGCTCGCCGCGAACGGGCCGATCTTCAACAATTTCGCCGCCGTGATCCGGGCGCAGTGACCCGGCGTGTCCGAGGCGGGACAGCGGCTCAAGCATATGATTTCATGCATTAATCGCGCCCGATGGCCACGGCGGCCAGTCACGCCGGGAAATTCTCAGTAGATACGACGGATTACGCGAATTCCCTCTCACGCTGGCAATCTGAAATTGCGGGCGGGTGCGTGACGGGATGTATTCCGCTTCAGGTCATCTCCTGGAGTGGACCATGAAGAGCAAGCCAACACCCGAGGGGTGCGAGACCGCGCGGCCGCGGCCCGGCGACCGCACACCGCCGAACATCTTCCCGAGCCATGTCGCCCTCGCGCCGCGTGCGCGGCGCCGGGACGACGCGGAGAACGAGGCGCGGCCGCATGTGGCGCTCGCCAGCTGCATCATCGCCGTTTCCGCGAGTGCGCTTTCCGCGATCGGGGTGCTTCTCGCAGGCGGGGGGATCTGGCGTGCGCTTCTTGTATTCGTCGTCGCGCAGGTGGCGATCTTCACCCTGTGCATTCTTCTTTGCGTCATCAGGGATTCGCGCCGGAGTGCCCGCGCGGCGCGGGGCGACTCAATTCGGATTTCTTCCGAATGGGGCGGAAATAGCGGTAATTGCCAGATTGATAAAATAGAATACAAATGAATAAATATCATGGTCAATTTTTCGATTATCCGTTCATTGGTCCGTATCGGGTGCCGAGATTACATGAGTTGAACCGGGATCTGCCGAAATTCCGCCCGCTTCTCGGAGGAATCTGGCTCCACCGACCACTCAAACAGACCAGTCGAAAGGATCAGTTCAATGTCAGTGCTTCTCTCGTTGCTTCGTCCCGATCCTCTGAACGCGCGCTTCGACATGCTCGTTACGCTACGCCTGCGGCCGATCCGCGCCTCCGCGGCGCTGTTCTGCCGGGGCAGCGAGGCCTAGCATCGTCGGCGGGTGGCGCGACGGTGTCCCTTCCGCGCCGCAGCCCGCCGTCGATGCGGGGGCGTCGGGATCACCGAGGGCGGTGGTCCCGACAAACCGACCCTCCACGGGCGAATTAAATTACCGAAATTCCGAATTCGCGATCGGAAAGTTGCGCAATGTCCTTGGTGAAGGACGCGAAAGATTGGCGTCATTTTTCGATGCGCCTCTGTTGACGCCGTGCTACGAAAAAAGGGACTCAGGGGCCTGCTTTCGAGTCCCGACGCCCGGAGGCGCCGTGCGGAAGGATGGTCGCGCATGTTGACTGTGTGGATTGCGTTTTTGGAACCCGCTTTCGGCAGCGCTCGTTTCTCATTCTGATGATTACGGCGTGTTCCGCCGATCCACAGCACGATGATGGAAAAGGAAAATGGACCGCTTGAAGGCAATGCTGGAACTGCGGGAGATGCTGCGCCGGATGGAGCGTGAGGTCGGTCTCGACGCACTGAGCCGGGTTGAACAGGACGTGTTTCTCGCCGCTCACAGTCTGACGCGCGAGGCGGGCGACATCGTCCAGTCCGAGCGCATCCGGAAACACAGGCTGGTGAGGGACGTCCCGTCCGCCACGTACCACAGGGCGCTGCGCGCTCTCCTCGAGCTGGGGCTTCTGGAGAATGCCCGGGGATCGAGAGCGCGTCTCTACGTCGTCAGGAGCGACCGGATCCGGACCTGACGGTCCGATACCCTGTCCCGTTATTCCCGTCCCTTTATTCCTCGATTTTGCTCGCGCCCGGGTTACCTCAGCGATACAATCGCGGACCTTCCGGGGACAATCTCACGTCATGCAAAGCATCCTGATAATCGCAGGGGCCTACATCCTCTGTCACGGGCTCACGGCCCTGCTGGTGACGCCGGTCCAGGAACTCTTCGCGTCGCACGCCACGACGTTCGCGAGCCTGCTCTACCTGCCGCACGGCGTCAGGGTGCTCGCCGCATGGTTCCTGGGATGGCGGGCCTTTCCCGCGCTTGTCGTCGGGGCCGTCGCCTCCGAACTGCTGTTCACTCCGGCCGAGGTCTTCTCGATGCTGCAGCCCGCGATGCTTGCGTCGATCACGGTCGGCGCCATGTCCGCGCCGCTGGCCTTCTCGCTGGCCGGCTTTTTCGGCCGCAATCTCCACGCGGGCGAAGGAGGCCTGCCCGACTGGAAGCGGTTGCTGGCCATCGGGGCGCTGGCGTCCGTCGTGAATTCGGTGGGACAGTCGATCGTGTTTTCCGGCTTCATCCTGCCGGAAAGCTTCGCCACCGTCGCCGCGATCTACGCCTTCGGAGACGTGACCGGCCTGTTCGCCTGCATGGTGACGCTGATGCTGATCTTCCGATGGATCAGGCTGTCGAGTGCCGGCTCCTGAGGACGGGCTGAACGCGGGGCCGGATCGCGATCCGGCCCCGTTCGCATCGCAGGGCCGCGTGTGGATCAGTGCCGGGCGGCCCCGGTCGGTTCGGACACGGCTTCGAGCGCTGTCTCTCCGACATGCGCCCGCGCGAGATCCGCAAGCGCGACGATGCCGACAAGGCGCTTGTCGCGGTTGAGGATCGGCAGCCGCCGCACCTTGTGCTCGGCCATCACCTGGGCCGCGCGGTCGGCATCGTCGTCCTCGAAGCAGTAGTACACGCCCTCGGACATCACCTCGCGGACCGTGCACTGGTCCGGATCCTTGCCCTCGGCCACGCCGCGCACCGCGATGTCGCGGTCGGTGACCATGCCGACGAGGCGGTCGTTCTCGCCGACCGGCAAGGCACCCACGTTGTCGTCGCGCATCCGAACCGCGGCCTCGCGGGCGGTGGCGGTCGGGCTGGTGATATCGACGTTCGTCTCCATCAATTCACTGACGTTCACGGTTGTCTCCTTTCGCTTGGTGCGAGCCAACACCTGACGGGGGCGACTGTTCCGCTGGCGCAGGCGGAAAAACGCGACGCGGGCAAGGCCCGTCCGCGCGGCGCATCCGGGCCAATCCATCGTTGCCGCATGGCGCGGTCCCGCCATAGGCTTGGCCGGAAGAAAGCGGGAGCGCGGGCATGTTCGGCATCGAGTTCAGGCGCGGCGAGGCGGCGGTGGCGGCGGTCACCGTGGCCTACGTCGTCGCCTTCACGGCGTGGTTCCTGATCCGCGGGAACTACGAATTCGTCGTCTACGTGATCACGATGGTCATCCTCATCGCGCTCGTCGGGCGGAGCCTCAGGTCGGCCGAGTATCCGCTCACGATGCTCTGGGCGCTCTCGGCCTGGGGGCTCCTGCACATGGCGGGCGGCGGCGTGCCCGTGGGCGATACGGTTCTCTATTCCGCGCAGGTGGTGCCGCTGACGCCGGGGAACGGCGAGATGACGCTTCTGAAATACGACCAGATCGTCCACGCCTACGGGTTCGGCGTGACGGCCTGGGTGCTGTGGCATCTGATGCGGCGGCACTACCCGGTGCTCGAAGGCACCTGGACGATCCATGTCTACCCGGCGCTCGCGGCGATGGGACTCGGCGCGGTGAACGAGATGATCGAGTTCGCGGCCGTCCTGTCGGTGCCGGAGACGAACGTCGGCGGCTACGTGAACACCGCGCTCGATCTGGTGTTCAACGCGGCGGGCGCGGTCCTCGCGATGATCGTGGTGGCGGCGGTTCGGGCGCGGCGGTGACCCCGGCCGCGCGTGCGGCCTCGCCGCGCAGGCGGATCCTCACTCCACCACGGTGAAGGAGATCAGGGCCAGCGTCTCGCGCTGGCGGGCGTCGCGGACGCGGAGCCGGATCAGGTGATCGCCCGCCGGAAGCTCGGCGCCCGTGGCCTGCAGCCGGTTCTGCGTGATCGAGGCGTGGCGCGCGAGCCTGTTCGTGACATTGGCCCAGATCGGGCCGAGGCGATAGTCGATCCGGATCGAGCCCATGTCGACGTCGACGCCGTCGCGCGGGCGGAAGCGGACGTCGAAGTCGATGGGCGAGCGCAACGCGAACCCCGAAGGTGACGAGACGTCGATCCCGGGACCCTCGGCGCGCCTCAGCGCGATCGAGCGGGTCTCGCCGAGCGCCTCGAGATCCTGCGTGCCGGAGGCGATGTGCGCCCTCCTCGCCTCGGTCTGATCGGCCGTGAGAAGCGCGAAGCCGTCGGCGGCGTGGGATGGCGAGGCGGCCTGTAGCACGAGTGCCGCGGCGGCAAGACCGCGCAGCACATGACGGAAGGCGGTCATTTCGAATGCACCCCTCAAAAACACCCCCGCGGCGGCGCGGATGGGCAATGCTACGACAGAAAGCCGCCGCCGCGAAGCGATTCATGCCGGCGGGGCCGCGGCGCGCTCACTTGCGCCTGACGCGCGGCACCGCCGTCCGCGTCATCCGGTAGCGCGCTTCGGGATGCGGCGGATGGCCGTCGGTGCGGGCCCAGTAGGCCGGGCCGCCCCTGCGGAGCCAGACCGGGACCGTGAGCGCGAGGCCGGCCACGAAACCGCCCGCATGCGCCCAGTAGGCGACGCCGCCAAGGCGCGTGTCGGCCCCGACCCCCGAAAAGACCTGGATGCCGAACCAGATGCCGAGCATCAGCCAGGCGGGAACCGGGATGATCCGGATGATGATGATCAGGAAGATCAGGATGTCGACGCGGGCCCGCGGAAACATCAGCAGATAGCCGCCCATCACGCCCGCGATCGCGCCCGAGGCCCCGACCATCGGCACCGGCGATCCAGGATCGGCCGCGACCTGGAGGAACGCGGCCACGAGACCGCCCGCGAGATAGAAGCCGAAGAATCCGGCATGGCCCATCTCTTCCTCGAGGTTGTCGCCGAAGATCCACAGGAACAGCATGTTGCCCGCGAGATGCAGCGGTCCGCCGTGCAGGAACATGGAGGTGAGGAAGGTCTCCGGCGCGGAGATCTGCGGCACGAGGCCCCAGGTCAGGTAGAAGCGCTGCAGCGCGATCTCGTTCGTGAGATTCGACCAGACAAGTACGAAGATGGCCGCGTTCACCGCGATGAGCGCGTAGACGACATAGGGCGTCGTCTCGGACGGGTTGTGATCGCGGATCGGAAACATGACGCTTCACCTTGGGCGTGAGGTGCGCTCCGTCAAGGCTTCATCGCGGGTTTACTCGGACCGACCCGCGCGCCAGACTGTCGCCGCCCCCCGGGCCCGCGTGGTGGAATGGTAGACACAGGGGACTTAAAATCCCCAGCCTTCGGGCGTGCCGGTTCGAGTCCGGCCGCGGGCACCATCGGCTTGAAGTTATCTGAATATTTTTCAGGGCTTAGGTGGTACGGGCTCTTTTTCATGCGGTGGCCCGGCCCGCTGGGTCGCAATCCACGCCGCCGCCGGCCAGACATCTGGTTGACGGCGATGCGGACGCCCGGCTGCACCGACCTGTCGCCAGGAGCGAAGGCGCTTACCGACGTGCAATCCAGAGCCCGACAAGAAATCCCGCACCGGCAGCAATGCCCAAGGCCAGCTGGGGCTGGCGTGAAACGAAATCGTCCGCCTGCGCCTTAAGCTCTCCGGCCTGTGCAGTGACCCGCTGGGCTTGCTTCCGACTGGCGTCTCGTGCCTGCTCAATGGCCTCCGTCGCCGATCCGGACGCCCTCTCCGCCGCCCACTGGCCCTGCGCAGATCCGTAGTCGCTCATCGCCTCCGCCGCGTCGGACAGACTCTCTCGGAGAGTGTCGAATTGGGCGGAAAGCTCTTCGAAGGCCTTCCGGGCTTCGGTGTCGACGTGACGGTCGCTGGTTTTCCTCGGCATGACGCCTCCTTTCCATCACCTGCCAACACATTCCCCGTCAGTGCGGTTCCAGAAGAAGCATGAGGTCCAGGCAGTTCACCGGCTGTCTCCATGGGTTCCGTCAAGGCAAGGGAGAGCGCCATGCGAGAGCTTTTCCATGAGGGCGCGCCGAGGTTCCGCCCGGCGAGGCCGCGCCGATCGAGGCGCGTTGCTCGACGATCGAGCTTGAGGAAACTCCCCGGCCGGGTTGGGGCTTGAGGCAGGAGACCCTACATGCGGCGGGGTCCGGGGCACGTCCACGGGTCTCGGAGAGCTAGCCGCGCAGGGTCGTGCGGTAACCGATTTGCGACCGCGTCGCGCGGCCAGGGTAGACGATGCCGAACAAGTGGTCCCTCCGGCGCGCGAAGGTGCAGTTCAAGCGCCTGCTCGTGCGCATCCGCCGGACGGTGCCGCCGGGATTGCGGGTCGTGCTGGGGCTTCTGCTCATGGTGGGGGGCGTCTTCGCGTTCCTGCCGGTGCTCGGCCTCTGGATGCTGCCGCTCGGCGTCGCGGTGGCGGCGCTCGACGTGAAGCTGTTTCTCGACTGGATGCGCGGCCGGAAGCGGCCCGGGCGCCGGGGGCGTTAGCTCCGCCCGCCCGCGAATTTCGCCTGCCACTCTTCGCGCTGTTCGTCGGTGATCTTGGCGAAAAGCACCTCGGGCACCGCGAAGGCGTGGCCACCGTGGAGGACGGAAAGCGCGTGCGCCTCGTCGTCCGGCCAGCTTCTGTCGTCCGTCTTCATGGCCGCGAACATCGTCTCGGCGGCGTCGGGGATGAACGGGGCCGAGACGACGGCGTAGACCCGGATCAGGTTGAGCGACAGGCGGATGACGGCCGCGGCGCGGTCGGGGTCGTCCTTGTAGACGGCCCAGGGTGCGGCGGACTGGAGGTATTCGTTGCCGATGACCCAGATCGCGCGAAGTTCCGCCGCGGCCTTGCGGATCTCCATGGCTTCCATGACGTGCTCGTAGCGGCGCAGGCGCGTGCCGAGATCGGCGATGAGCGCGCCCTCGGCCTCGCCGTAGTGGCCGCCCTCGGGGACGACCTCGCCCCATTTCGACCGGCAGAACTTGGTCACGCGGCTG
>CAYTBD010000033.1:0-13043 GCA_964435755.1 uncultured Rhodobacterales bacterium | reverse complement strand
CACCGGCTGCCTCGGCGCGGAGCCCGACTACATCACCGGCGCGCACCCGACCGTGCTCGCCGTGACCGGACCGCACCAGTACGAGCAGGTTCTCGACGCCGTCCACGCCGCCGTGCCGCCCGCGCCGGATCCGTTCGTCGACCTGCTGCCGGCCTCCGGTGTCAGCCTGACCCCGCGCCACTACAGTTACCTCAAGATTTCAGAGGGTTGCAACCACGCCTGCAAGTTCTGCATCATCCCCTCGATGCGCGGAAAACTGCAAAGCCGCCCGGCCCGCGCGGTCCTGCGCGAGGCCGAGAAGCTGGTCGAGAGCGGCGTGAGGGAGCTCCTCGTCATCAGCCAGGACACCTCCGCCTACGGCACCGACTGGAAGGACCGCGAGGCGAAGTTCCCGATCACCGACCTCGCCCGCGACCTCGGCTCCCTCGGCGCCTGGGTCCGGTTGCACTACGTGTACCCCTATCCTCATGTTCGGGACCTGATCCCGCTGATGGCGGAGGGCAAGCTGCTGCCCTATCTCGATATCCCGTTCCAGCATGCGCATCCCGACACGCTGCGCCGCATGGCCCGGCCCGCCGCCGCCGCGAAGACGCTCGACGAAATCGCCGCGTGGCGCGCCGTCTGCCCCGACATCACGCTGCGGTCCACCTTCATCGTGGGCTATCCCGGCGAGACCGAGGCAGAGTTCCAGACGCTGCTCGACTGGCTCGGGGAGGCGCAGCTCGACCGGGTCGGTTGTTTCAAGTACGAAAACGTCGCCGGCGCGCGCTCGAACGCCTTGCCCGACCATCTCCCGGAAGAGGTGAAGGCCGACCGCTGGCACCGCTTCATGGAGACCGCGCAGGCGATCTCGGAAGCGAAACTCGCGCGGAAGGTCGGCACGCGGGTCGAGGTGATCGTCGACGAGGTCGACGCCGAGGCCGCCACCTGCCGATCCAAGGCCGACGCACCGGAGATCGACGGCAACGTCTTCGTCGACGAGGGGTTCGAAAGCCTCTCGCCCGGAGACATCCTGGAGGTCGAGATCGACGAGTCCGGGGAGTACGACCTCTGGGGCACGCCGGTCAGAGCCAGCCCTTCCGCTTGAACCAGAGATACGGCAGCACGGCGGAGGCCAGCATGATGCCCAGGGCCATCGGGTAGCCCCAGGGCCACGACAGCTCCGGCATCACCTCGAAGTTCATCCCGTAGATCGACGCCACCAGCGTCGGCGGCAGGAACACGACCGCGACCACCGAGAAGGTCGCCATGATGCCGTTCTGCGCGATCGAGATCAGGCCCAGCGTGGCGTCGAGCAGGAAGTTGATCTTCTGGCTCATCGCATCGGCGTGGTCGGTCAGCGACTGGATATCCGAGGCGAGCGAGCGGATCGCGTCCGCGTGGATCTTGAAGGCGGGATCGGCCCGCGCATGCGCCGAGACGAAGCTCACGACGCGCTCGAGCGTGACGAGGCTTTCGCGGATGTTCGACGTGAAGTCGCCCTTGCGCCCGATCTCCTGCAGGACCGGCCGATAGGTCCGCCCCCTGCGCCCCGCCCTGCCCTCGTCGAAGATCCCGCGCGACAACGCGTCGATCTCGCGCGCCACCCGTTCCAGAACGTCCGCCAGCCGGTCGATTACGGCGTCGAGGAGATTGACGAAGACCGCCTCGCCCGTGGTACAGCCGATCGGGGTCTTCTCGGCCCGGCGCGCGAAGGTCTCGAACGCGCGCGGCTCGTGATCGCGGATCGTCACGATCCGGCCGCCGGCGAGGATGAAGGACACCGGCGACATGATCGGCCGGTCGGTGTCGGCCTGCGCCGGCAGGAGCGCCGTCATGAAAATCGCCCCATCCTCGGTGTAGACGCGCGAGGAGACTTCGATCTCCTCGCGTTCCTCGCGGGAGGGAAGGCCCACTCGGATCAAAGTCTCGACCGAGCGGATGTTGTCCTCGTCGGGCGAGAGCAGGTCGAGCCAGAGCGCATCGGGGTCCGGCTCCACCTCGTCCTGCCGGCAGACGAGCCGGTGGTTGCGGTTGACGTAGCTCCGGATCATGCGCGCCTCGCCGCTGCCGACAGCACGGTCATATCAGCCGGATCTCGCGGATCATGCGAGGCTCACGGCGGTGGAACGGCGTAGAGCACGAACCCCGCCACCCGGTCGACGGCAATGCCGTTCACGTCCGCCGCGAACAGGTCGAGGCGCGGCATGGTCTGGGGACAGGCGACGAGATCGCCCCGGACATCGTCGAACCTGTCGGTATAGCTCACCGACCGGACGAGGCGGCAGGCGTCGTTGGGCTCGCGGTAGGGTCCGGCGAGGTCGAAGGGCGGAACGGGTTCGCGCGGTCCGAAGCAGCCCGGAAGCGCCGAAAGCGCCGCGAACGCCATTGCGGGCAGGAGTGTCCTCATCTTCCCTCCGTCAGCGAGGCCGCTAAACCGTCATCACACCACATCCGGCGCCCGGCGGAAAGCCCGGGCGCCGGTGGCGCGGCTCAGGCGGCGGCAAGCGTCGCCGGTCTCGGCGCGATCTCGAGGATGACGGCGCCCTTCCGGTGCCGGCCTTCCACGTGACGGTAGGCGTCGCGCACCTGTGCCAGCGGAAAGCGGCGGTCGATCACGGGCCGGACCGCGCCCTGCGCGACGAGAGCCGCGACGGCCTCGACATCCTCGCGGGCATCGCCGTTGATCGCGGTCATCATCCGGGGCGTGCCACGCCGGCCGGTGAACGACGCGCGGATCATGTCGAGCACGCCGAAGTTCAGCGGCAGGAAGAGCCCGCCCGGCGCCAGGGCCCGACGCGCGTGGCCGAAATCCGCGGGGCGCACCGTATCGAAGATCACGTCCCAGCGCTCTCCGGTGGCGGCATAGTCGGTGGCCCTGTAGTCGATCACCTGCGTCGCGCCAAGATCCCGCAGGAGATCTGCGTTCTCCGCGCTCGCGACACCGGTCACCTCGGCGCCGAGTGCCTTCGCGATCTGCACCGCATAGGTTCCGACCCCGCCGGACGCCCCGACGACAAGCACCTTCTGCCCGGGACGGATCCTGGCATAATCGCGAAGGAAGACGAGCGCTGCAATCGCGCCGAAGGGCAGCGCGGCCGCGTCGGCGTCCGAGATGCCGTCAGGCGTTCTTGCGACGGCCCCGTCCTGGGAGATCGCGAGGTACTCGGCATGTCCGCCCTTGCCTGCGAAGCCGAACACCCGGTCGCCCTTCCGAAAGCGGGTGACGGCGCCGCCCACGCCGGCGACTTCCCCCGCGAAATCAACGCCGAGGACGCGGTTCCTGGGACGGAAGAGACCCGTCATGAGGCGGCCCGGCAGCCATAGCCCTCCGGGAAAGGCGGAAGCACGCATGCGCCAGTCGGCGGTCGTGACCGAGCTTGCGCGGACCTTCACGAGGATCTCGGTCTCGCCGATCTCCGGCATCGCGATGTCGTCGAGCCGCGCAACCTCGGGCGGCCCGTATCTGTCGTAGACGATGGCTTTCATGGCTCAACTCCTTCATTCGATGATCCGGGAAATAGCCATTCCTATACGTTGGGTAAATTGACCAATCAGACTGATCTGCTATGCATATTTGCATGGATTGGCGAGCCGTCAGATTCGACTGGAACCGCGCCCGCGCCTTTCTGGTGACGGCGGAAGAGGGCTCTCTCTCCGCCGCTGCGCGTGCGCTGGGCATGTCGCAGCCGACGCTCGGACGGCAGGTCGCCGCTCTCGAGGAAGAGCTGGGCGTCGCGCTCTTCGAACGGTCGGGGCGCGGATTGTCGCTCAGCCCCACCGGGCTCGATCTCGTCGAGCATGTCCGCGCCATGGGCGAGGCGGCGAATCGGGTGTCGCTCGGCGCGAGCGGCCATTCCGAAGAGATCGCGGGTCCGATCTGCATCACCGCCAGCGACGTCTACTCGGCCTTCGTGCTGCCGCCGATCGTCGCGAAGCTCCGCCGCGAGCAGCCGGGCATCGAGATCGAGATCGTCGCCTCGAACGAGGTGCGCGACCTCCGCCGCCGCGAGGCGGATATCGCCATCCGCAACGCCCAGCCGGCCCAGCCCGACCTCATCGCGCGCCGGGTCGGAGACGACACCGGCGCGTTCTACGCCTCCGGCGAGTACCTCGCGCGGATCGGCGATCCGTGCCGGCCGGAGGACTTCTCCGACGCCGAATTCATCGGCTTCGAGAGGAACGACGTCCTCATGAGCCAGATGAACGCGATCGGATTCGACCTGACGATCAGCAACTTTCCCGTCATGTCATCCAACCACTTCGTTCATTGGGAACTCGTGAAGCACGGGGTCGGCATCGGCGTCTTTCCCACGCATATGGGCGACCGGGAGCCCGGCCTCCGCCGCATCCTGCCGGACCTCGACCCGATCACTTTCCCCGTCTGGCTCGCCGCGCACCGCGATCTCGCGACGAGCCGCCGGATCCGGCTGGTCTTCGACGTCCTGGCGCAGGCGCTGCGTGCGCCCGGCAAGGCGCCCTGACGCGCGAATATCGACACAGAATCGCGCGCACGAGCATCCGACTCCCTTTCCTCGTCCCGGCCCACAACATATAGTGGCGCAAACCGAAGGGCTGCGCTGTCCCTTCGAATCTCAAAGGGCAGGGTCATGGCGCACATCATCGTCGTCGGGAACGAAAAGGGCGGCTCCGGCAAATCGACCACATCGATGCATCTGGCCACCGCGCTGGCGCGTCTGGGCCATACCGTCGGGGCGCTCGACCTCGACCTCCGGCAGAGAAGCCTCGGGCGCTATGTCGACAACCGGCGCCTCTACTGCAAGCGCCACGGGATCGACCTTCCGACGCCGGCCTACGTCGACCTGCCCGACATCCCGAAGGAACAGCTCGCGCCCGGCGAAAACGTCTATGACCGCCGGCTCTCGGCCGCCGTCGCGCAGATGGAGGGCGAATTCGACTTCATCCTGATCGACTGCCCCGGCTCGCACACCCGGCTGAGCCAGGTCGCCCACTCCCTCGCGGACACGCTCGTATCGCCGCTCAACGACAGCTTCGTCGACTTCGATCTGCTCGCCCGCTTCGACAGCGAGTCGAACCGCATCGTCGGACCGTCGATCTATTCCGAGATGGTCTGGAACGCGCGCCAGATCCGCGCGCAGGCGGGACTTCCGCCGATCGACTGGGTGGTCGTGCGCAACCGGCTCGGCGCGCAACAGATGCACAACAAGCGCAAGATGGGCGAAGCGCTGAACGAACTCGCCCGCCGGATCGGATTCCGGGTCGTTCAGGGGTTTTCCGAACGGGTGATCTTCCGGGAGCTCTTTCCGCGCGGCCTCACGCTTCTCGACCTGCGCGACATCGGCGTGAAAGGGCAGATGAACATCTCGAACGTCGCGGCGCGTCAGGAACTGCGCGACCTCGTGAAGTCCCTCCGCCTGCCGGAGGTCAGCGTGGACTTCTGAGCTCGGCGAGCCGTTCGATCAGCGGGCGCAGGACGAATGCAACCGCCGCCTGAAGCGCATGGCGCAGCGCCGCCGCCGTGGAGAACAGCGCTTTGGCAAGCCGCGACGGCTCCCTTTCCTCCCAGTCATCGACGCCGTTCACCTCCTCCTGGCTCGGAAGCGGGTCGAAACGGGAACTGACGACGGGGCGTGAGAGGGTCCGGTCCGCCTGCGCCCGCTCCTCGGCATAGAGCCGTGTCCGCTCGAGCGCCCGGGGCGCGGCCCAGAGCCCGCGATAGCCCGCGAATGCCACCACGATGGAGGCGAGGCTCAGGCACCAGAGCCACCAGGTCGGCGGGGTTTCGGGCAGCTGAAGCGCCGCCGCGCGCCCGTTGAGGAACGGCCGGACCGTCAGCGCTGACCCGGCGAGGCGCAGACCGTCGGCGCTCAGCGCCCCGGCCACCATCAGCTCGAAATCGCCGGCGCGCCCGGCGAAGCCGCCGACCTCGACCTCCGTCCCCCCGGCACCGCTTGCGATGACCGTGACGAGGTCCGCCGGGACCGGAGGCGCATCCGGCGCCCGGACGTCGATCAGCATGACGCCGAGCGCGACGCTGCGCGGCCCCGTCAGCGGAAACAGCGGCAGGGCGATCGCCGTCTCGCCGGTGTCGGGAACGGTCAGGGTGAGCGGATCGTCGAGATTCACCGCAGCCCTGACCCGGACCTCGCGGGCCGGACCGGTGTTGACGCCGGGGGCGAAGGCTTCGATCGCGACCGGCGCCGGCGCGCCCTGACGCAGGGCAAGCTCGCGTTCGGCCTGCTGCTGGACGTTGATGTAGCCGCCGGCGAGCCCGGCCACGGCAAGCACGCCCGCGAACGCCAGAAGCGTGCTCGCGTCGATCAACCAGCCTGCAATCGCACGTATGACACCCATGAATCGACCCGTCCCGTGATGACCTCCCCCTGCTGCACTCTCACTTGGGCATCAGTGTGGCGGGTTCGGGTCCACGGTCGGGGAGAATGTGCCGGGCCGCGCCCACGCGCCCGCCACCGGACCTCTGCGGTGCTAGACGGTCAGGAGCCCGTAGCCTTCCCGTTCCGACCGGTAGGGCCCGAGCCTCTCCGCGAGGGCGGCGCGGACCGCGGGACCGTCGAGCGGCTGCTTCGCCTTGCGGCGGGCCTCTATCGTCCGGGCGATCACGCCGGCGGCCTGCGCCGAAGCCGCCGAGGTACCGCCGAACCCGTATTCGCCCGAGTGCCGGGACACGAGGCTCGCGGGCTCTTCGGAATAGCCGCCATGGCCGAGGATGTCCGGCGCGGGCACGTAGTTGTATCGGACCTTTCCGTCCGTGGGCGGCTTCGCGGAAGGATCCTCGTCGCGATCGCTGGGCGCGAGGCAGAAGAGCCCCGGACCGTGCTGGCTGTAGCGGGCCGGCTCGAGATCCGACATCGGATCAAGCGGATCGCGCAGCGTGGCCGAGCCGACGACGATGATGCCGGTATCCTCGAACGGGTCATCCCCCGCGGCAAGCACCGTGGCGCAGGCCGTGAGCACGTCATCGGGAGCGGAAAGACCCGCCGCGTGGAGCATGGCGTCGACGGCCGCGCGACCGTCGGCTTCGGCGAGCGCGGACTGGACGCCGGCGAAGTCCGAGGGGGCGCCCGGATAGGAGATCGCGCTCGTTCCGTCGTTTCCGGCCGGAATGACGACGGGCACCCTGAGGCTGGCGGCGAGGATGGCGAGCGCCAGCGGGTCGCAGGGGCCCGCGTGGTCCGCGAGGGTCACGTCCTTCGACCAGTCGGGATAGGTGCCTTCGGCCGGACGTACGAACGGCGGACCGACCAGAACGAGATGGGGCGGACCTGCGTAGGCGAAGACCATCTTCAGGATCGCTCCGCCGACGGCCATGCGGTTGGCATGCGTGTCCGCAAGCTTCGTCATGCACCGCACCGGCAGCAGCCGTGCGTCGGGCGCTGTGCCCCAGATGGGACAGAGATCGTCCGGTGTCCCGACGATCAGCCCGCCCATCGAGGTTCCGTGTCCCCCGCCCTTCGAGCCGAACGCGGCCCTCCCATCGTTGGAGATCGGGTAATCGAGATTGATCGCCGCCTCCGAGGCCTCCCACGCCGCGGGATTGGCGGTCTGCGCGAGGTGCCGGTCGATCGCGTTGTCGCTGCCGCGGGCGAATGTCGGATGCGTGATGTCGACCGGCGCGTCGACGAGCGCGACCGTCACGTCCACGCCACCGCTCTCGAGATTTCCGGCCGCCGCGCTGATCCCCATCCGGGCGAGCGTCCATTGCTCTATCGGCACGTCCGGCTTCGGCGCCGGCAGCCGCTCCATGACCGGCCCGGTGCCGAGGTAGGGGGACGGTCCGGGGTCGTAGGCCTGCACGTCCGCGATCGCCTCGACGAACAACTCGTCATAGATCTCGCGCAGGCTCGTGAACGCGCCCTCCGCGATGATCGCGCCGCAATCGCCGTCCGAGGCGTAATGCACCCCGGCCCATTCGCGGTTTTCCCGGATGCGGTAGGCGACGTCGAACGCCTCGGCGATCACGCCCGGATCGTGGCCGAAGACCTCGGCCATGCCGTGCGCGATGAGGTAGGCCTGCGTGGCGTGCCCGCTGGGATAGGCCGCGTGGTTTGGCACCGTGATCGACGGGTTGATGCCGTGATCCATGAGATGGGGCCGTGGCCGGTCGAACCTCGCCTTGTAGTGCGCGGCGAGCGCGAGGCCCGCGTCCTGCAGCAGAGCGAGAAGCCGGATCAGGCTAACCGGAGCGCCGGCGGCGTTCTCGAAGATATCGAGGAAGGGCGAGATGATATCGTCGATCTCCGCGTCGATTTCCGGCTGTCGTGACAGACGTTCGTCGGAAGCCTGCTTGTCGAGGATATCGTCGAGTTCCCGCCGAACCGCGTCGCCCGTGTACGCGGGTGCCGGAGGCGTGTGCGCCGCATCGAGGATGCCGATGACGTCGTCGAGATGTTGGTAGAGGGTTCGACGGAACCGGTCGTCGACCACCGACCATGTGCCGAGCGGCAGGCTCGACTTGGTCTTGGTTTTCGTCTTCGTTTTGGTCTTCGTCTTGGTCTTTGTCTTTGTTTTCGTCTTTGTCTTCGTCTTCGTCACGGCGAGTCCCTCCCCCGCTTGGTTGTGCAGATGCTGATGCCCGCGTCGCCCGGGGCCGACCCTCTCGTGTCAACCCGCGCCGTCACCCAGCTTGTTCTCGATCAGTCCGACGCGTCGCAGGCCGTCCTCGATCAGAGCGAGGCTCCGCGGCGAGGGCATCCCGTAGGTCGGCGAAGCCATCGCCTCGGTCCCGAAGGCGGGGTCCAGAAGACGCAGGCTGCGGTAGAGGTCCATCGCATCCGGGCCGTTGCCGAGATGCGCATGGCTCGCGAACATGTGGCGCATGACGGGGAGGAATTTCCTCTTCGCGAGAACGCGGTTCCCGATGCGGATCGCGTCCTGATGCCTGCCCTGAAGGCTCGCGGCGATGACCGCCGAGGCGTCGTACCAGAACTTGTAGGGACTGTAGCGACCGAGCCGGCGGGCAATCTCCGCCGCCTCCGCGCCGCGGTCGAGGTGGTCGGTGTAGATCAGGTTCATCGCCGTGGCGTCCCACCCGATCGCGAGATTGGGAAGGATGCGCCGGCTCTCGGCGAGGTATTGCCGCCCCAGAGCCATGTCGCGGCGGACGTAGCCCTCGAAATGCCCCGCAAGCGCCAGCACGAGGGCGTTCGACGGCTCCATCTCCATCGCATGCTCGAAATGGGCGATCGCCGCGTCGAGCCGATCCTCCCCCGCCCCGTGGCTCTCCCCAACCTGAAGTCCTGTCGTGAAGCCGAGCCATCCCTCGGCATTGGCTGAATAGTCCGACCCGTGCAGGAACTGACCCAGGAGCGCGCAGGCGTCCTCGATCCCTTCGCGCGACAGGCCGAAGAGCTGATGCACCGCGGTGTAGAGCGTCGGCTTCACCATGAGGCCCGGCTGGCGAAGGATCAGGGCTTCGATCGAATCCACGGCCCCCGAGACGAATTCCATCATGGTTTCCGACGCGATCGGGAGCGCGGCATCGGGGTCGCTCGCGATCGACGCGGTCCAGACGACCTTCCCCGTCGCGGGGACGCGCGCGATGATCGTCGCCTGCAATTCCAGACCCACGAGCGACACCCGCACTTCGACGAGCACCGGCGGCCGCGACACCGACTCCGCCCGGCGACCCTCGAGCTGATTGCTCTGCACGTCGCGCAGGTCGTAGGTGTCGACGTAGCCGTTCTGCCGGAACGTGTCCTGCATGGCGTTGGTGATCCGCTCGGCCACCACGGTGGCGCGCATGTCGTCGGACACGACGACCGGCGTCCCGATCAGGATGCAGGGCGCGACCTCGTAGGTCACCGGCGCGATCGGCACGGACGTGCCCGCATCGACCATCACATGCGGCGCATCCTCCAGCCTGGCGGCGAAGGCCTGACGCTCTTCCCGGAGCCAGTCCTCGCCCGCCTCGTCGAGACGCGGCGCGTCCTCGAAGAATTCCACGCGATGATCTCCGCCGGGGTCGAGCTGCGCCTCCACCCCTTGCAGCCAGACATGATCGTAGTCGGCCTGGATCGCGTCGCCCCAGGGGGACAGGGACTTGCGCAGGACGTGCAGGCACTGGCGCAGAGAGTTGCTCGCCTGCGCCTCGAACGACCGCCCCCAGAGGCGCGACTTCAGCCACTCACGCGAGCGGCGGTGATCGCGCGCCGTCGCCAGCATGACGAGGAGCACACGCGCCTTCTTCTCCGTGATCCGGATCTCGCGTCCCTCGGGATCGCCGAGGCGAAAATTGCCCACGACCGAGAGAACGAGCCGGTTCGCGTCGCGACCGGTGATCTTGCCCATCGGGCCGTCCCCGCCAAATCCGTCGTCCGCCCCCACCCGTACGAGGCAATAGGAGGACAGAGTATGCTCAACTGCATGGCTCTGTGAACCGTCAAAGGCGTGCATGGATTCGTTTTTTCGCCCGCCGGCGTTCATTGCCCGGTCCTTGAGCGGCGACGGCCGTCGAACCCGTCCGGCAAGACTTCGCGCGCCCAGGGCACGTGGACCGCGTCGAAATGGACCGTCGCGCCGGGCTGGCCTTCCTGGAGAAGTGAGCAGAGTCCCTTCGCCCGGCGCTCCCCCGGGGACGGGCGGAGACGCGCCGCGCCCTTGATGGTGACGCCGTCCTCGCCCGCCTCGTCGAGCAGGAGATAGCCGTCGCCGCCGATGTGCATGCCTTTTACCGTCACGCCCTCCGGCACCTCGCGTTCGATCAGGAAGATTTCTCCGCCGTTGAGGCCCTGCGAGACGAGCGTTGCGAAGATCACGAGACCGGGTTCGAGGTCCGAGGGTGCCTCTCGCTCCTGCCCCGTGCACGCGCCGGCGTCGGAGATCCACAAATACTCGTTCCGCCCACCCGATCGCGATACGACAATGAACTCGTGATCCTCACTGATGATCGTCTGGGGGTGCCAATAGCTTGCCATGGCCCGCCGGTTGTGCATGGCAATGAAAAAGCTCACCAGAAACTGCTCCTTTCCCGTCTCGCAGGGTTGGCGTCACTGTCGCCGAACCACGTGAAGGAGGCGTCGAGCCTCCCGTTAAAGCGGCGTTAATTCGTCTGAATTTCCGATAATCCCGTGTCAGAACAGCGATCCGGGCCGTCGATCCGGTGCCGGGCACGCCCCGGAGGCGGCCCTTTTGACGCGGTTTTGTTCCCGATCCGGCGCGCGGCCTAACGCACGGCTGATGCGGCTGACCTAACGTCAGGGCCATCGGACGACGGCCCGGCTGGGCCCGCCGCTCCGAGACGAATGAGTTTCCGGAGGTGGACGGATGCGACCGGGCCCGCACGACGACACGAACGCTGGAGATGCGGCGCGGCGCGGCGCAGGACCCGCGATCGAGCCACACGCACGACAGCCCCGCAATCCCGGCAGGCCCTGCCGTTCCGCCCCATTCGCTTCCATCCCCGACCGCTCGGAATCCCTGTTCTCCCCAACCGAGCGGTGGCTCCGTCTGACAAGAGGAACGGAGTTGGTGGACGACCTGTAGCGTGTGTTCTTGGTGCGTTAGCTGCAGGTCACGCCCCGTGCCGTCCTCGTCCCCGGCACGGGGCATTTTCTTGTCCGGCCGCCACCGGCCCGCCGTCGCCGCTCGCTGACCGGCCATCCGCGCCGCAGGGGCGCGATCTCCCGCCGGCAGGCAGACCGGTCGCTGAGCCGAAGACGACAGTCCGGGCGATCAACGCCATCCGCGCATTGCGCCACCCGTCTTATTCGAATATCCATGAAATATGGAAACAGTGATTCCCGCGCGTCTCGCCACCCTCGGCCATCCTCAGCGGCTGGCGCTGTTCCGGCTTCTGATGCGGCGGTATCCGGACCCTGTCCCTGCGGGTGAGCTTGCCGAGGCGCTGGGATGCAAGCCCTCCACCCTGTCGGCCTATCTGTCGGCGCTCATGCATGCCGATCTTGTGACGCAGGAGCGGGCGGGGACGTCCTTGCGCTACGCGATCGACATGCCGCAGGTCCGCCGGACCTTCGATTATCTTCTCCTCGACTGCTGCCGCGGTCGGCCCGAACTCTGCTCACCCATATCGTTGTCATCGATCTCAGGACCCATCGCCATGCCCGACCGCACATACAGCGTCCTCTTCATCTGCACCGGCAACTCGGCCCGCTCCATCTTCGCGGAATCGATCCTCCGAAAGGAAGCGGGCGACCGCTTCAAGGTCTACTCCGCCGGCACGAGGCCGCGTTCGGAGCTGAACCCCTTCGCGCTGGAAGTGCTGAAGCAGAAGGGTCACGACATCTCGGTCCTGCGCGCCAAGCACGTCTCCGAGTTCCAGGTTCCGGACGCTCCGAAATTCGACTTCGTGTTCACGGTCTGCAATCAGGCGGCCAACGAGGAGTGCCCGGCCTGGCACGGGCAGCCGGTCAGCGCGCATTGGGGCATGCCCGATCCGGTCAAGGTGGAGGGCTCCAACGCCGAGAAGAGCCTCGCCTTCCAGCACGCCTACGGCGCGCTCCGGAACCGGATCGCGGCCTTCACGGCCTTGCCGATCGCGTCGCTCGACCGCATCTCGCTGCAGAAGGCGGTGGACGATATCGGCCGCACCGGTGCGGGTCAGCCGGCGTGACGACCTACGCGCTGAACGGCCTCGGGCGGATCGGCAAGCTCGCGCTGAAGCCCCTGCTCGAACGCGGCGTCGAGATCGCCTGGATCAACGATGCCGTCGGGGATCCGGCGATGCACGCGCATCTTCTCGAGTTCGACACCGTCCATGGTCGGTGGGACGCCGCCTTCGCGCATGACGAGGGCTCCGTGACGATCGACGCAACGCGGCTTCCCTTCGTCGGGACGGGGGATCTCGCCGCCCTGCCGCTGGACTCGGTCGACGTGGTCATCGACTGTACCGGCGTCTTCAAGTCGGAAGCGAAGCTCGCGCCCTATTTCGAAGCCGGCGTGAAGAAGGTGGTCGTGTCCGCCCCCGTGAAGGACGGCGACGCCGCCAACATCGTCTACGGCGTCAACGAGACCACCTACGACCCTGCGCGCCACCGCATCGTGACGGCGGCCTCCTGCACGACGAACTGCCTCGCGCCGGTGGTCAAGGTGATCCACGAGGCGAT
>CAYTBD010000032.1:7931-13091 GCA_964435755.1 uncultured Rhodobacterales bacterium | reverse complement strand
TTTCTGGGCGATGTTCATCGGCGCCAACCTGACCTTCTTCCCGCAGCACTTCCTCGGGCGTCAGGGCATGCCGCGGCGCTACATCGACTACCCGGAGGCCTTCGCCTACTGGAACTACATCTCGTCGATCGGCGCCTTCATCGCCTTCGCGTCCTTCGTGTTCTTCATCGGGGTGGTCTTCTACACGCTGATGTACGGCCGCAAGATCACCGAGAAGAACTACTGGAACGAACACGCCGACACGCTGGAGTGGACGCTGCCCACCCCGCCGCCGGAGCACACCTTCGAAACGCTCCCCAAGCGCGAGGACTGGGACAAGGGCCACGCCCACTGAGGCCGGCCGCCACCTGAACGACAAAGGCCCCGGAGCGATCCGGGGCCTTCGTCTTTGGGCATGTCCCTCGCTCAGAACCGACCGGGTACGCCTCGCTTCAACACACCCGCTAAGGGCTTTGGACGGGTCTGAGGTCTTTGTACCGTTCGGCGCACGACCGGTCAGGAAAGCTGCATCGCCGCCATCAGGTAGCTCACCGCTGCGACCAGCGCCGCCCCGGCCCGCACATGGTTCAAACGCGTCCAGTCGCGGGCATAGCGCCGCCAGTAGCCCTGCCCCTGCGCGCTCCGGTGATCCATGCCGCCCAACCGCTCGTTCATCGGCACGTTGCCAAGGACCGTCACCGCCATCACGCCTCCGAGATAGCTCAGCGCCCCGACGCTGATCCAGGCGGCAACGGTGCCGCTTCCAGCTATCCACGCATGGATCAGAAGACCGGCCGCTACCGGCGCCGAGCCAAGAAGGAGTACCATGAATACGGACCGGAAGACCTCCCGGTTGATCTGCTGCATGGCCTCCGCGCCCGCCGCAGGCGCCGACTGCGCCAGCGACCGCATGACGAAGTCCGAAAACGTCAGGAAAACCCCCGACATCAGCGCGGCGGCAAGGCCCGCGACAATGAGAACGGCAGGCATCAGTTGATCCAGCATGACTTTTCACTCCCTCAGCCCGAGATGCCGACGGCGCGGTGCAGGTAGCGCAGGTCACCCAGTTGCCGCGCGACGAAAGCCGCGACGTCCGCGCGCGTGATCCTGAGCGCCAGTTTCCGGGCCGAGACGGGCACGTCCTCGATGTAACGCCCCGTCGCCGGCCCCTCCGCGAATGCCCCCGGCCGCACGATGGTCCAGTCGAGCCCGCTCGCGCGCACCAACTGCTCCTGCAGCTCGTGATCCTTGAAGACAGGCCGCAGGAGCGCGCCGAACATCACCCGCTTCCACCAGAAGTTCAGGTTGCCCCAGCTCTCGTGCGCGCCCAGCGTGGACTGCACGATCAGCCGCTTCACGCCTGTCTCCTGCATCGCGCGGATGATGTTCAGCGTGCCTTCGGACCGGATGCGGCTCTTGCGCGACATCCCCGCGCCCAGCGTCACGACGACCGCCTCGTGCCCCGCGACGGCCCGCGTGACATCCGTCTGGCTCAGCGCGTCGCCCGTGGCGCGCGTCAGGGTCTCATGCTCCAGCCCCAGCTTCTCGGGCGACCGCGCGAAGGCGGTGACCCTGTGGCCCTGCTCCAGAAGGTCCGCGACGACGAGACGGCCGACGGTGCCGGTGGCTCCGAATACGATGACATTCATGATGGTCTCTCCTCTTTCAATTAACTTGACACCGCGTCAAGTTGACATGGCGTCAATAAGCAATAACTTGACGTCATGTCAAGTATGAATCAGACCACTCGCACCCGCATCCTCGACACTACCTGGAAGCTTCTGGAATCGGGGCAGAGCGCCGTGCGCATGTCCGACATCGCCAAGGCCGCAGGGATCAGCCGGCAGGCGCTCTACCTGCACTTCCCCAACCGTGCCGATCTCCTGATCGCCACCACCCGCCACATCGACGAGGTGAAGGATGTGGACGCCATGCTTGTCCGCAGCCGCGCGGCCGCCGGCCCCGACCGGCTCGACGCCTGGGTCGACGCCTGGGGCAACTATATTCCCGAGATCTGGGGCGTCTCGAAGGCGCTGCGCGCCATGCAGGACAGCGACCCCGAGGCGGCCCGCGCTTGGGACGACCGGATGCAGGCCGTCCGACACGGCTGCGCCGCCGCCGTCCGCGCCATCGACGAGGCGGGACGGCTCACGCCTGCGCTTACCGAGGTCGAAGCCACGGACCTCCTGTGGACCCTTCTCTCCGTGGAAACCTGGGAACGTCTCGTCCGCGCCTGCGACTGGCCCCAGACCCGCTATATCGAGGCGACGACCACACTCGCGCGCGCAGCCCTGCTCGCCCCATAGCTCACCAGTAGTCCGGGCTGTCTAGCGCCGCGACACAGCGCGACGGCCCCTTCAACGGGTCGAGCGGCCGCTCCGTCAGAGACTGCGCCAGCCAGCCGTCGGGGTAGGTGAGCGTCCGCGGTGCCCGCGCCTGCGCCTCAGGGATCGGCGCAAAGCCCACCTTCCCGTAGTAGGCCGGATCGCCGTAGGTCATCGCCACGTCGACGCCCCGGGCGCGAAGGGTCTCCAACCCGTGGCGTATCAGCGCCTGCCCGAGCCCCCTGCGCTGGCGTTCGGTCTCGACCGCGACGGGCGCCATGACGAAGACCGTGCGTTCGTCCTCCGGGTAGATCAGCCGTGAAAAGACGCTGCACCCGATCAATCCGCCGTCCTCGAGGCACGAAACAACGACCAGATCCTCTTCCGCAGTCGTCGCGCACATCTCCGCCACAAGCCGGCCGATCAACTGCCCCTCCTCGGCCCCCTCCGATGCGGTGAACGTCCGCTTGAACAGCGCGACGGTCTCCTCGGCCCGATCCCCGCAGGCGGTGGCGAAGTCCATGTCCCGGCTCCCTTGGCGTGCCTTTGCAGGATTAACCCGGGCCCGCCTCCGCTTCAACGAAAGTTGCGCCGGCATGCGCGCACCGGACCGTTCCATCTCCGTCGCGGCGCGCTATATTGCCGGAAGAAGCCGGATCGCCCACGATGCCCTACCACTGGACCCGAGACGAAGCACCCGCAGCGGACGGCCCCGTCGCCCGCCTCACCCTCTGGCCGCATCAGTCGATGACGGCCCAGGGGTTCGTCACCTTCATCGCCGTGACCGCCGCGATGCTCGCGCTGCCGCTCGTGATGATGATCGGCTCGCCGGTGACCTGGGTGCTGCTGATGTTCTTCCTCGCCACGATCGCCGGTGTCTGGTTCGCGATCATGCGCAACCGGGAGCACCGTTCGCTTCACGAGGAACTCGCGATCTGGCCCGACCGGCTCCGCCTCGCCCATGTCGCGCCGCGCCGCACCCCGCTCGAGTGGGAAGCGAATCCCTACTGGGTCAGCGTCCACCTGCGCAGCAAGGGCGGCCCGGTCGAGAAGTATCTCACGCTGAAGGGCTCCGACCGGGAGGTCGAGATCGGCAAGTTCCTCTCGCCCGGTGAACGCGTGGCGCTCCACGACGAACTGACCCGCGTCCTCGCCGACCTGCGCTGATCCTCACGCCGCTGCCAACCGATGGCGAGGTTCGGGCGCCGTGCAGGTCGGCCTGTCGAACCCGTCCCGCCCGGGCGACGGCGTGCAGGACGGTGGCGGATTCCGGCACGTTCGGCGCCATGATGCGCAGGAGATCTTGGCAGCCGTCTTGGGCGGCTCAGTCGTCCTTCTTCTCGGGAAGCTCCTCGCGCTCGGTCGAGGCGAAATCCTCGAGCTGCTCCTCGCTCATCGACTCGTACATGTCCTTCGAAGCGCCCTTGAGCTCCGAGACCTTCTTTTCGCCGCGCTTGGCCGCAAGCGCCGCGCCTGCAGCCATCTGTTGTGCCTTCGATTGTGCCGGCATCGGGTTCTCCTTTCGCATCGCGAAGGACAACTCCAAAGGCCCACCGCCCGTTCCCGCACAAGCCAGCGGGGCACGATGTGGGGCAGGATGTCTTGCCCCACGCGGTCTCCATCCGCCGGTTTCCCGGCTCAGGAGGCGAGCCGCTCCTTGACCATCGACCCGACGGACCCGAAGTCCATCCGCCCGGTGTAGCGCGATTTCAACTCGCCCATCACCTTTCCCATGTCGCGGATCCCCTCCGCCCCGGTCGATGCTATGGCCTTGTCGATCGCGCCATCCACTTCCTGCTCGGACAACTGCCGCGGCAGGAATTCCTCAATCACGCCGATTTCCTCACGTTCCTTCTCGGCCAGTTCCAGCCGCCCGCCCTCTTCGTAGGCCCGCGCGCTTTCCTGGCGCTGCTTGACCATCCTGCCGAGGATCTGGAGCACGTCGGCATCCGACACTCCTTCCTCACGCCCCTCGCCGCGCACCGCGATGTCGCGGTCTTTTATGGCGGCGTTGATCAGGCGGAGCGTGGAAAGCCTGTCGGCATCCTTCGCTTTCATTGCCTCTTTGAGGGCGGTGTTGATGCGTTCGCGCATATCCATAGATCTTCGGCCTCATCCCCTAGGGTCCGATTGCTGAGACTATCCAAATCGCGAACCGTGGGCAACTGTTCCCTGTGCGCTCAGATCGTTGATTTCGTTACACAAAATAAAGATCGGTCTCGCTTGACGCCGCTGCGCCCCGACACTAGTTTCCCGAGGATTTATCCGGGAGTCGCGCCATGCCCACCCTTGCCACGGTCAGAAAACCGTCGGCCTGTCTGGCCCTTGCCGACGGCACGATCTTCTATGGAACCGGCTTCGGCGCCACCGGCGAGACGACGGCGGAGCTTTGCTTCAATACGGCGATGACCGGTTATCAGGAGATCATGACCGACCCGTCCTATGCCGGCCAGATCGTCACCTTCACCTTTCCCCATGTCGGAAATGTCGGCGTCAATCCCGACGATGACGAAACCGCCGATCCGGTCGCCGAAGGCATGATCGTGAAGTGGGATCCGACCGAACCGTCGAACTGGCGGGCGGCCGAACACCTGACCGGCTGGCTCGCCCGCCGCGGACGGATCGGGATCGGCGGCATCGACACCCGGCGCCTGACCCGCGCGATCCGGCAGCAGGGCGCGCCGCACGTCGCGCTCGCCCACGACCCCGAGGGCAACTTCGACATCGAGGCGCTCGTCGCGAAGGCCCGGGCGTTTCCCGGCCTCGTCGGCCTCGACCTCGCCAAGGGCGTCACCTGCGCGCAGAGCTACCGTTGGGACGAAATGCGGTGGGCCTGGCCCGAAGGCTACGTCCGCCG
>CAYTBD010000032.1:0-7921 GCA_964435755.1 uncultured Rhodobacterales bacterium | reverse complement strand
GACTACGGCGCCAAGCGCAACATCCTGCGCTGCCTCGCATCCGCGGGCTGCGAGGTGACGGTGCTCCCCGCGACCGCGACCGCCGAGGACGTCCTCGCGCTGCAACCGGAGGGGCTCTTTCTCTCGAACGGCCCCGGCGATCCGGCCGCCACCGGCGAATACGCCGTCCCGATGATCCGCGGCGTCCTAGACGGCTCCGACATGCCGGTCTTCGGGATCTGCCTGGGCCACCAGATGCTCGCCCTGGCGCTCGGGGCGAAGACGATCAAGATGAACCACGGCCACCACGGCGCGAACCATCCCGTCAAGGACATGGACACCGGCAAGGTCGAGATCACGTCGATGAACCACGGCTTCACCGTCGATACCCAGACCCTGCCGATCGGCGTCGCGGAAACCCATATCTCGCTCTTCGACGGCTCGAACTGCGGCATCCGCATGACCGACCGCCCGGTGTTCTCGGTCCAGTACCACCCCGAGGCGAGCCCCGGTCCGCAGGACAGCTACTACCTGTTCGAGCGGTTCGTGGCGGCCATGGGCGGACCCGAGGCCGCTTAACCGGCATTTAACCCCGCGTCCGTTAGCTGAGGGCTCGAAGCCACGCGACGGATTGCCATGACCGCCACTGTCCTGCGACTGGACCCCAAGGGGCGCCACCGGCCCATCCCGCGGCCCCGGGCGCCATTCGCGGGCCTGCGTCTCGGCGACATCCTCGTGCGGCGGGGCGATCTCGCGCCCGACCACCTGCTCGCCGCGCTCGCCCTCCAGCCGCGCGGCACCGATCGGCTCGGCGACCTGCTCGTCGAACATGGCTGGGCCAGCCCCGACGCCGTCGCCGCCGCCCTCGCCCTCCAGTCCGGCGTCGATCTCGCCCGGACCCCGCCCGACCCTCACCTCATCGATCTCATCGGTGCGCCGGCATGCATCCGGTTGGGCATCCTGCCGCTGAAGTCTGCGGGCGCGGTCACCGTCGTCGCCGTCTCCAGCTTCTCGCGTGCAAGGGCCCGGCGCCCCGAGATCGAAGCGGCCCTCGGGCCCGTCCGCTTCGTCGCAGCCACCCGCCGTGAGATCGAGGAGACGCTGATCGGCCTGCGCCAGCCGACGCTCTCCCGCTTCGCCGAACACCGGGTGCCCGCCTCGGAAAGCGTGCGCGGACTTCCGGCGCGCATCGTCCGGACCGCGCTCGGCGCCGCGCTCGGCGTCGCCACCGCCGCGGCGCTCGCCCCCACCGCCACGCTCGCAGTGCTGACCGGCTGGGCGGTGCTCGCGCTCCTTCTCACTTCCGGCCTTCGCGCGGCGGCGGCGGTGGTGCAGCTCTGGAACGTCCACGCCGCGCGAAACCGCTTCGCGACGACCCGCTCCGGGCAGGGGAACGCCCCCCCGCCCATCGTGTCGCTCCTCGTGCCCCTCTACCGGGAACGGGAGATCGCGGGGCGGCTCGTGCAGCGCCTCGCCCGCCTCGACTATCCCGAGGACCGGCTCGACATCTGCCTCGTGGTCGAGGCGGACGACAGGCTCACCCAGGACACGCTCGCCCGCGCGGACCTGCCCCGCTGTATGCGCCAGATCCTCGTGCCCGAGGGCACGGTGCGCACGAAGCCAAGGGCGATGAATTACGCGCTCGACTTCTGCCGCGGCTCCATCGTCGGCGTCTACGACGCCGAGGACGCCCCCGCGCCGGACCAGCTCCGCCGCGTCGTGGCGCGCTTCCGGGACCGCCCGCCCGAAGTCGCCTGCCTGCAGGGCGTGCTCGATTTCTACAATGCGCGCACCAACTGGCTCTCGCGCTGCTTCACCATCGACTACGCAACGTGGTTCAGGATCATCCTGCCGGGCATCGCGCGCATGGGCCTCGTGATCCCGCTGGGCGGCACGACGCTATTCTTCCGCCGCGCCGCGCTCGACCGGCTCGGCGGCTGGGACGCGCACAACGTCACCGAGGATGCCGATCTCGGCCTGCGCCTCGCCCGCCACGGCTACCGCTGCGAACTGATCGACAGCGTGACCGGGGAGGAGGCGAACTGCCGCGCGGTCCCGTGGATCCGGCAGCGGTCACGATGGCTCAAGGGCTACGCGATGACGTGGATCTCGCATATGCGGACACCGCGGAAACTCCTGCGCGATCTCGGCCCGTGGAAGTTCGCGGGCGTGCAGATCCTGTTCCTCGGCACGCTCTCGACATTCCTGCTGGCACCGCTGGTCTGGAGCTTCTGGCTTCTGCCCTTCGGCCTGCCGCATCCGCTCGCCGGACTTGTGCCGTGGTGGCTCTTCGTCCTCCTCGGCTCGGCGCTCCTGCTGACCGAGATCGTGAACATCGCCGCCGGCGCCCTCGCCGTCGCCACGCCCCGCCACCGCTGGCTCATCCCGTGGGTGCCGACGATGCACTTCTACCACCCGCTTGGGGCGGTCGCCTCGTGGAAGGCGCTGATCGAAATGGTCGTCCGGCCGTTCTACTGGGACAAGACCGCTCACGGCATCTACGATGCCGAGCGCGTCACGCCCCCTGCGCCGCCTGCTCGGCATCGTGCGTGAGGCGGACCTCGAACGAGACCGAAATGTGCTCCTTCAGCGCCTTGTAGGCCGCGTCGCCGTCGCCCGCCGCGATCGCGTCCACGATCTTCTGATGCTCGGCGAGCGCGATCTCGCCCCGCCCCTGCACCGCGAGCGAGGTCGTGGCCATCAGCGCCATAGACCGGTAGACGAGATCGAGCTGCTGGACGAGAAACCGGTTGTGCGAGGCGAGGTGGACCTGACGGTGGAACCGCCGGTTCGCCTGTGCGAGCGCACCCGGATCACCGACGAGCTTGCGATCGTCCTCGACCATCCGGCGCAGCACCCGCACCTCCTCCTCTGTCGCATGCCGCGCCGCCAGACGCGCCGCCAGCCCCTCGAGTTCGCCGCGGACGACGTAGAGTTCGGCCATCTGGTTGTGGTCGAGCGACGAGACGATCAGGCTCCGCCCGTCGCGCGTCAGGAGCGACTGCGTCTCGAGCCGCTGGAGCGCCTCCCGGATCGGCGTCCGCGAGACTCCGAACCGCTCGGCCAGCTCGCTCTCCACCAGCCGGTCGCCCGGTTTGTACACACCCCTGTCGATCGCCTGAAGGATCAGCTGGTAGGCGTCCCTCTGCGGCGTCCTGACGTCGTCCATGCCCGTCGCTCCGTTCCGGTCGCCTGAGCCTAAGCGCGCCGCGCCGCCGCATCAAGCGTCGCGCCGCATTGCGCAGCATGGGGCCGCGCACTAGGTTCCGCCACATGGTGGCACATCTCTTCGATCACGTGGCCTTCTGGGTCTTCGATCTCGACAACACCCTCTACCCGCCGAAGGCCCGTCTCTTCGATCAGATCGAGGTGCGGATGACCGACTGGGTCATGCGAGAACTCAAGGTCTCCCGCGCCGAGGCCGACCGGCTCCGCCGCGATTACTGGCACCGCTACGGCACGACGCTCGCCGGCCTGATGACCGAGCACGGGGTCGACCCGGGCCCCTATCTCACCGACGTCCACGAGATCGATCTCGGCCATCTCGAAAACGACGTGGCGCTCGCCCGGCACATCCGCCGCCTGCCCGGCCGCAAGATCGTCTACACCAACGGCTGCGCGCCCTACGCCGAACGGGTGATCGACGCCCGCGGCCTCTCGGGGCTCTTCGACGCGGTCTATGGCGTCGAGCACGCGGGCTTCCGTCCCAAGCCGGAACGCGAAGCCTTCGAGGCGATCTTCACCACCGACGGCCTCGACGCGACGCGGGGCGCGATGTTCGAGGACGACGCGCGCAACCTCGCAGCCCCTCACGCGATGGGGATGCGGACCATCCATGTCGCGCCCGAACGCGAGGACCAGCCCCACATCCACCACCACACCGTGGACCTTTCCGAGTTCCTCGGCCAGTTCGGAGGCAGCGCATGAGCCGCGAAACCGTCGACATCTTCATCTCCGGCGGCGGCATCGCGGGCCTCACCGCGGCGGCGGCCTTCGGGCAGGCCGGCTTCTCGGTCGTGCTCGCCGATCCGGCCCCGCCCGTCGACACCGCAGAGGCCGACGGCTCCGACCTGCGCTCCACCGCCTTCCTCCAGCCGGCCCGCGATCTGTTCGACCGCACGGGCCTCTGGCCGGCCCTCGCCCCGCATGCGATGCCGCTCGAGGTACTCCGTGCCGTCGACACCACCGGCTGGCCGCCGGAGATCCGCGCCTCCCGCGACTTCCGCGCCGACGACATCTCGGACCGCCCGTTCGGCTGGAATCTTCCCAACTGGCAGACCCGCCACGTTCTCACGGACCGCATCGGCCACATGCCGAACGTCGACCTCCGCCTCGGGACAGGCTTTGCCAGCTACCTGACCCGCGACCGCGAGGCGATCGTCACCCTCACCGACGGCGCGACGCTCCGCGCCCGCCTCGTCATGGCTGCCGACGGCCGTGCGAGCCCCGTCCGCGAGGCCGCCGGGATCGGCGTCACCACGACCCGCTATGGTCAGAAGGCGCTCGCCTTCAACGTGACGCACCCGCACCCGCACGAGAACGTCTCGACCGAACTCTACAACCAGGGCGGCGCCTTCGTCCTCGTGCCACTGCCCGACCAGCAGGGAGGCCCCGCTTCCGCTGTGGTCTGGATGAACGACGGCCGCCGGTCGCTCGACCTGCTCGACATGGACGAGATGGCCTTCTCCCGCGAGGCGACCCTCCGTTCCGCCGGCGTTCTGGGAAATCTGACTCTCGCGAGCCCGCGCCGCCTCTGGCCGGTCGTGACCCAGCGGGCCGAGCGCCTGACCGCCCGGCGCACCGCGATCGTCGCCGAAGCCGCCCACGTCCTGCCGCCCATCGGCGCACAGGGCCTCAACACCTCGCTCCACGACGTGGTGGCCCTCGTCGATCTCGCCATGGCCGCGCCCGATGACCTCGGCTCTCCGGAGATGCTGCACGCCTACGAAAAGACGCGTGACCGGGATATCCGCGCCCGCGCCGCCGTCATCGACCTCTTCAACCGGGTCTGCCGCTCGGAGGACGTGCCTCTCCAGTCGCTCCGCCTGACGGGACTCAAGGCCGTCCACGACATCGTGCCGCTGCGCCGCGCGGTCATGCGCGCCGGCCTCGGGGCGCAGGGTTAGGAGCCTGGCAGCAGACAGGGCCGTTCGACCGGCGTTTCTCCCAGCCCCCGACCCGCGTCAGAGCACCTGATCGAGCACCGCTTCGAGCCGCGCCACGCTCGCATCCACGTCCTTCAGCTTGTCGAACCCGAAGAGCCCGATCCGAAAGGTGCGGAACTCCGCGCCCTCGTCGCATTGCAGCGGCACGCCCGCGGCGATCTGCACGCCGTGTGCCGCGAAGGCCCGCCCCGCCTGAACCTCCGGCTCGTCGGTGTAGCACACCACGACCCCCGGCGCCCGGAAGCCCTCGGCCGCCACCGACCGCACGCCCTTCTCGGCCAGCAGCGCCCGGACCCGCTCGCCCTGCTCCCACTGCGCGGCCTTCAGCCGCTCGAAGCCCCAGTGCTTCATCTCGATCATCATGTCCCGCAGCCCGCGCAGCGCATCCGTCGGCATCGTCGCGTGATAGGCGTGCCCGCCGCCCTCGTAAGCCTCCATGATCGCCAGCCACTTGCCCAGATCAACGGCATAGCTCGTCGATACCCGTGCCTTCGCCTTCGCCTTCTCGCGCGCCGCCTCGGACAGCATCACCATTCCCGCCGAGGGCGAGGCGGACCAGCCCTTCTGCGGCGCCGAGATCACCACGTCGATCCCGAGATCCGCCATGTCGACCCAGACGCAGCCCGACGCGATGCAGTCGAGCACGAACAGCCCGCCCACCTCGTGGACCGCCGCCGTCACCGCGCGGATGTAGTCGTCGGGCAGGATCATTCCCGCCGACGTCTCCACATGCGGCGCGAACACGACCGCCGGCCGTGTCTCGCGGATCTTCGCCACGACCTCCTCCACCGGCGGCGGCGCGAAGGGCGACTGCGGATCGTTCCCCGTCCGCCGCGCCGGCATCACGATCTCTTCGGACGGGATCGACCCCATCTCGAAGATCTGGCTCCAGCGGTACGAGAACCAGCCGTTCCGGATGATGAGCGCCGTCTCGCCGGTCGCGAACTGCCGCGCGACGGCCTCCATGGCGAAGGTTCCGCCGCCGGGCACCAGCGCCACGGCATCGGCCGCGTAGACATCCTTCAGCGTTCCAGAGATATCCCGCATCACGGCCTGAAATGCCGCGCTCATGTGGTTGAGCGAGCGGTCGGTGAACACCACCGAGAATTCCAGAAGCCCGTCCGGATCGACGTCAGGCAGCAGTGCGGTCATGTGAATCTCTCCCGATATGTCGCTCGTGGCATAGCCCGTTCCGGCGGTCGGGACAAAGGCTTAGACGCGGCCGCGCGGCCTGCCGTGTGGTATGGTTTCACCTTTCGGAAACCCCCGTCCGGCATCGAAGACCGGTGCAGTCACAGAATTGCCGGAAAATCCGGAGGCGTGCTGCCCTGCCGGGAGGTGAGCCTTCGCAGAGCTTGAAACCAGATCGAGTCGGCGATGTGGACGTGCGGGATGACGCGGCAGACACGGTCGGTGGCTCTGGTGGCGCGGATTTGAACGGAACGGCCCGGCCAAGTCGGCCGGGCGCACTCGTACCAAAGCCACTCGCGATTGGAGAGCTCAGTTCCGCCGGCGTCGCAGACCCACGAGACCGGCGACACCGAGCCCGAGGAGCCAGGCGGTGGCCGGCAGCGGTATCACACTCGGACCGGGGCCCGGGTCGGGCGATGACCCGTGCGGGTCGAGTCCGGTCAGGTAGTCAAAGCCACTGTCGGATGTGATCGTCGTCGTCACGATATCGCCGTTCGCATTGAGGACGTCGCCGCCGGTGAAGCGCAGGCCATAAAACCCACGCACGTCACCCAGCGAAGGTAGGAGGCCGAGGCCCGGTCAGCATCACCCGTTTGGGGTATGCGAAGAAGAAAAAGCCCCGCATGCAAGGGAGCCGTTGCGTCGGACCGTCAGGCCGGCGCGGGCGCGCCCGAGCTGCCCTGGAGGCTGCGGTCGGAGGCCATGTCGGCCAAAAGGTCAGCGAGGTCGGACACCAGGAGTTCGGCCATGTCCTTCTGCTCGGCCGGGGCTTCCGCGGCCTTGCTGCGCGCCTCCTCGAGATGCGTCTCGATTTCGGCGCGGTTATCGGGACCGCGCGCATAGGCGCGTTCGGCGAGCACGGAGGCGCCGTCCGCCGTGATCTCGGCAAAGCCGCCGGTCACGGCGAATTCCCTGACCCCGTCGGTCATCTCGACCCGGAGTATCCCCGGGCGCAACGTGGTGATGAGCGGCGCGTGGTCGGGCATCGCGGTGAACCGTCCCTCGGCTCCCGGGATCTGGACCGATGTCGCGTCGCCGGACGCCAGGCGGCGCTCCGGCGAAACGAGATCGAACTGCATGGTATCGGCCATCGGATCCTCCTCAGGCGGCGTCCGCCGCCATCTTTTCGGCCTTGGCGACCGCGTCCTCGATATCGCCCACCATGTAGAAGGCGCTTTCCGGGAGATGATCGTATTCGCCGGCGACCACCGCCTTGAAGGAGGCGATCGTCTTTTCGATCGGGACCTGCACGCCGGGGAAGCCGGTGAAGACCTGCGCCACGTCGAAGGGCTGCGACAGGAAGCGCTGGAGCTTGCGGGCGCGGGCCACCGTCAGCTTGTCCTCCTCGCTGAGTTCGTCCATCCCGAGGATCGCGATGATGTCCTGCAGCGACTTGTAGCGCTGGAGGATGCCCTGCACGTCGCGGGCGACCTGGTAGTGCTCGTCGCCGACGACAGCCGGATCGAGGATCCGCGAGGTCGAGTCGAGCGGGTCCACCGCGGGATAGATGCCAAGCTCGGAGATCGCGCGGCTGAGAACGGTCGTCGCGTCGAGGTGGGCGAACGAGGTCGCCGGCGCAGGGTCGG
>CAYTBD010000031.1:0-13222 GCA_964435755.1 uncultured Rhodobacterales bacterium | reverse complement strand
GACCGGGCGCGGCAGCTTGCCCGGGCGGCCAAGGCGCAGCCGCGCGAAGGCCTGCTGCATGGAGGTGCGCAGATACGCGCCTTCCGCGTCCGTATTGGCGGCGAAGACGTTGACGGCGAGCATGAAGCGCGGGCGGTCGAGCCAGCGGGACGGCTGGAAGTCGTTGCGGTAGATCGCGGCCGCCTGTTCCAGCGCGGCCGGGGCGAAATGCGAGGCGAAGGCGTAGGGCAGCCCGAAATGCGCGGCAAGCTGCGCGCCGTAGAGCGAGGAGCCGAGGATCCAGACCGGCACCTCCGTGCCTTCGCCTGGAATGGCGCGAACCGGCGCGCCCTCTCGCGCGGGCCCGAGATAGGCCAGAAGCTCGGCCACGTCGTCGGGGAAGCGGTCGCCCGGGTCCATGCCGCGGCGGAGCGCGCGCGCCACCGCCATGTCCCCGCCGGGCGCCCGGCCGAGCCCGAGGTCGATCCGGCCGGGATGCATGGTGGCCAGCGTGCCGAACTGTTCCGCGATCGCGAGCGGCGCGTGGTTCGGGAGCATGATGCCCCCTGCCCCGACACGGATCGTCGCGGTCGCGGCGGCGACATGGCCGATCAGGACCGCCGTCGCCGACGACGCGATGCCGGGCATGTTGTGATGCTCGGCCATCCAGTGGCGATGGTAGCCCCAGCCTTCGGCATGGCGGGCGAGATCGACCGTGTTGCGGATCGCCTGCGCGGCGTCGGACCCTTCGGGGACCGGGCAGAGGTCGAGGACGGAATAGGTCATGGGCGCGCCTCCTTCCCTCTCAATCTAGGAGCCGAGGCCGCGGAACGACAGGGGTCACGCGGGTTGCAGCATCCGGCCGAGCGGGCGGCCCCCGAGGATGTGGAGGTGATAGTGCGGCACCTCCTGGATCGCGGCCTCGCCGGCGTTCGCGACCGTCCGGTAGCCGCCGCCGCTGGCGCCGGGGGTCACGCCCAGCATTTCGCAGATCTTCGCCGCGGTCCTGTGGAAGTCGAGGATCTCGGCGTCGGATGCGTTGGCGCAGAAGTCGTCGAAGGTCACGTAGCGGCCCTTCGGGATCACCAGCACGTGCGCCGGCGCCTGCGGGTGGATGTCCCTGAAGGCGAGCGTGTGGTCGGTCTCGAGCACGGTGTCGTTCGGGATCTCGCCCCGGATGATCTTGGCGAAGATGTTCTGGTCGTCATAGGAATAGGGCATCTGTGATCCTCAGTCGGCAAAGAGATGATCGGTCCGGGCGAGGTCCCGCGCCTTGTCTTCGGAAATCGACAGGAAGGATGCAAGGGGCGCTGCGTTCTCCTCGGGTGTCGCGCTCTCGCTGATGCGGTGGTAGCCCGGAAAGCGCGCGCTCCGGATGCGGTCGATCTCCGAGTGGATGTCATTCCTGATCGCGGGCAGGAGGGCCGACATCGTGTCCTTCGGCGTCTCGTCGCTGGCAAGCCCGACGCGGCGGGCATGACCCGGAAGATAGTCGTCGGTCATCGAGCACTCGATTTCGAGGAGCTTCGTCGTGCAGCGGTCCGCATAGAAGTCCTCCAGCAGATCGAAGTTCGACGGATCGAGGCAGACGACGAGGCGCTCTGTCCCGATGTGTTCGTACATGAGCCGCATGAGTGCACGGCGATGGCGCGTGCGCTTGTGGAGCGAACGCTCGACTCCGCCGAGGTCCGGCAGCGCCACGTCCTCCTCGTCGAAAACGTAGTCGAGCGCGGGCAGGTTGGAGACGAAGCTGATAGCGTCGACCAGACGGCGTGCGACATGCCACTTCTTGCAGGTCACGATCATGAGTTCGCGGTCCCGGCCAAGGGTCGCCCCCTCCTCCCAGAAGCGAGGTGCGAAGCGCTGGCCGACCCGCCCGCGCGAGGTGAGAAACGCGTGGACGCTGCGCCCCTCGTTCGAGATGCGAAAAGTCGCGTCCCGTGCCTGGTAGAGCTCGCCGAGCCGCGCCTTGAGGTCGGATGCCTCGGGCGAGATCTTCCGGGCGAAGAGCTCCTGCTGGCCGAGCAGGAGGTCGTAATGATCGTTGTAGAAGGTAGCCGGCATTCCGTAGTCGGTGAACATGAGAAAGGTCGGCGTGCGCCGCACGATCTCATCGGTGGGAGCGACGTGGGCGACGAGGGTCTGGAAGAACGTCTCGTCCGGTATCCATGTCGTGCGGAAGAACCGGACAACGTCGGGTCGGTCGCGCATGAAGGTCAGTACGGCCTCTGCCGTGCGGCGACGCAGGCACCACCACTGGCTGCCGATCATGATCGAGAGGCCATCGGGAATCTTCCGCTCGAGGCCGAGGCGCTTCTGCAGATCGAGGGCCGCGTAGAACAGCCGCTTGTTCTTCCGCTCGTTGGCGAAATGGCGGTAGATCAGGCGCTCTTCCTTGAGCCCGGTCTTGATCCAGTCGCCGGTGAAGTAATCGACGCATTCGATGTGATCGACATCGCGGGCATCGAGAACGGCGTGAATGTACTCGGCCGACTTGATCGCCATGCAGTCGCCGGAGAGGAGGTAGAAATGCGTGGCGTCCGGAAAGGCGTCGAGCGCCGCACGCAATCCCGAAAGCGTGGCGGCAACGAGGCTCCACTCCCCCCAACCGCACTTCACGCGCCTGGCGAAGGTGACGCCGGGATTGTCCTTCAGCGCCGAGCGGATCCGGTCGTAGGCGGCGCGCGGGGCGCGGGCGTCGAAATGGATCGAAATGCAATCGCCGGCCGCGGTCAGGCGGCGCGCCTGCTCGATCACCGCATCCGGCGATTTGTGGCAAAGGAGGATGTAGGCGATCTTTGCCATGCCGGGTCCGCGCGTGCCCCTTTCAATCCCGTCCGGTCACCTTGCGCTCATGCCCGATTGAACGCGGACGACTTTCCTGATCTTGTGCCACGTTAAGGGGCCGCATACCACAAAAAGGGAATAACGGCCGCAGAGAGGACCAAGCCCGATGGGGTTCCCCGGAACCTGGATGACGGAGAGCGAAAGCCTGGTCTACCGGGTCGTGCCGAAATGCGCATGTTCGACAATCGGTCAGATCATGTATTTCTCGGACCATGGCGACTTCTTCGACGGCGATATCCATGACGCGACCTCGGGGCTTCACAAGTGGGCCATGGAGGCCAGCCAGCCCGCGATCGAGGCGAACGTTCTCGGGCACCGGTCGGTGACCTTCACCTGTGTGAGGAACCCCTACACCCGCATCCTGTCATCGTTCTTCGACAAGATCTGCGGCATCCAGCGGAACGGGAACCGGTATCGAGGGAACCTCGTGCCGATGCTGATCCAGAAATACGGGATCGAGGTCGGTGGCCCGGACGGGAAGGAGGAGTTCGACCAGATCGCGGCGTTCCGGCGCTTTCTGCTCTTCGCGCGGGACACGATCCGCTGGCGCAAGCCGATGGACCCGGACATCCACTGGTCCTCGATGTCCGGGCACGTGTCGACCTTCATCGTGAACGGCGGCCGTTACGACCACGTCGTCTTCACCGAGACGTTCAACGAGGGCATCCGCAAGGTGCTCGAGGCGGTGGAGACACCGGTGCAGGTCGATCTGGCACAGGTGCCCCGGTTCAACGAGAGCGCCGGACACGGGCCGAAACGCGCGCACCCGGTCGAGGATTTCTTCGACGATCTGTCGATGCACCTCATGAAAGAGATGTATCACCGCGACTTCGACCTGTTCCGCTACGACTTCGACGACCCGTCGAACAAGATGCCGCTGGGTGAAATAGACCTCGACGAGATCCACGCGAAGCTGGGCGAATGAGGACCGGATCGGGGGACACCCCTGTGGACAAAGCTCGGCATAAGGTTCGCAGGCAGGGCAGTCCTCTTCGGTCCGCACCGCATCGACTCCGATCTCGTGCCCACCGACCTGACGACGGGCTATGGACTTTGGGCGATGCCGTGGAACGCTGTCACGTTCACCGATTCGAACGGACACTGAGAAAAATCCGGTCAACGCGAAGTGTCGGCGAGGAAAGCCCAAGCACTCCGATTGAGAGACTGTGGATCACCCGATCCGCGCGAAGGCGTTTCCGACCGGTCTTGATGGCGGAGCGACGCCTTTGTGGATAAAGAGCGCCGGCTTCGCGCTCCCGATCCCGAAGGACGTTCGCGCCTTCAAAGCAAACCGTGCTTTTCAAAGAGCGCGGTCAGATCCGCCTCCGACCTCGCGCCGATGTGGCTTATGACCTCGGAGGCCGCCACACAGCCCATGCGCCCGCAATTGTCGAGCGCGTGGCCATGGGTGAGCCCCCAGAGGAACGCCCCGGCGAAGAGGTCGCCCGCGCCGGTCGCGTCGATCACCCTGGTCGGGATCGCCGGCGCGTGCCAGCGCTCGCCATCGGTGACGATATGCGCGCCGTGCTCGCTTTCGGTACACGCGACGATCTCGACCTCGGAGGCGGCGATGTTGAGCGCCGCGTCGAAGCTGTCGGTCTGGTACATCGAGAGGATCTCCGCGCGGTTCGCGAACAGCAGATCCACGTCCTCGATGATCATGCGGCGGAAGGCGTCGCGATGGCGATCCACGCAGAACGGGTCGGACAGCGTCAGCGCCACGCGCCCGCCGGCCCGTTTCGTCGACCGGATCGCCCTTGAGAAGGCCTCGTGGCTTTCGGGGCCGTCGAAGCGGTAGCCTTCGAGGTAGACCCACTCGGCCTCCGCCATCTGGTTCTCGTCGATGTCGCCGGGTTCCAGGTGCTCGGTCACGCCGAGGTACGTGTTCATCGACCGCTCCCCGTCGGGCGTGACGAGAACGATGCAGCGTCCGGTCTCCTGTGCGTGATCCTTCGGCGCGAGCTTCGTTTCGTAGACCGCCCCTTGGGCGCGCAGGTCGTGCGCGAAGATCGCGCCGAGCTGGTCGTCCTTCACCTTGCCCACATAGCCCGTGCGGCCGCCGAGATGCGCGATCCCGGCGATGGTATTCGCGGCCGATCCGCCGGAAACCTCCCGCGCCGGACCGACGCGTCCGTAAAGGTCGACCGCGCGCTCCATGTCGATGAGCTGCATGAAGCCCTTGCCGATCCCGTTTTCGGCCAGGAAGTCATCGGAGGCTTCGGCGAGCACGTCGACCATGGCATTGCCGATGCCGACCACATGGAACTTCTTCACAGGTTCTTCTCCTCGTAGGCGCAGAGATCACGGATCAGGCAATCGGCGCAGCGCGGCTTGCGCGCCGTGCAAACGTAGCGGCCGTGCAGGATCAGCCAGTGGTGTGCGTGTTGCTGGAATTCGGCGGGGACGTTGTCCTCGATGGCGCGTTCGACGGCGGACACGTCCTTGCCGGGCGCGATGCCGGTGCGGTTGCCGACCCGGAAGATATGCGTGTCGACGGCCTGCGCGGGTTGCCTGAACCACATGTTGAGGACGACGTTCGCGGTCTTGCGTCCCACCCCGGGAAGCGACTGGAGCGCGGCGCGGGAAGACGGCACCTCGCCGCCGTATTCGTCGACGAGGATCCGGCTGAGCTTGAGGACGTTCCTCGCCTTGTTCCGATACAGCCCGATCGTCTTGATATGGTCGATGAGGGCTTCCTCGCCGAGGGCGAGCATCTTTTCGGGGGTGTCGGCCAGCTTGAACAGCTCCCGCGTCGCCCGGTTGACGCCGACATCCGTCGCCTGCGCCGAAAGCGCCACGGCGACGAGGAGCGTATAGGCGTTGAGATGCTCAAGCTCGCCCTTCGGCTCGGGCTGGGCCGCCTGGAAGCGGGTGAATATCTCGCGGATCGCATGGTAGGGCAGCTGCTTGGCCATGGCGGGAGCATATGCCCGTTTCCGCAAGCCGCGACAACAGCTTGCGGGCCTTGTGCGTCCGCCTCGCAAGACCTGTCGTCAGTCTTCCGAGGAAACGGGCGCCGCGTGCCATGCAGGACGCGGCGCCGGCGGGAGAGAAATCAAGCGGCCTTGGCTTTCGCCGCACGCCTCCGCAGAAGGGCGAGCAGACCGATGCCACCGGCGAGAAGCGGCGCCCCGGCCGGAAGCGGAATGACCGCTGGCGTGACCGACGTCCGGATCGTGAAGCTGTCGAAGTCGACGTCGGCTGCGAGCGAGATCGCGTAGTTGAGGTTCAGGTTCGCAAGATCCTCGATTCCATCTTCGAAGAAATAGGTCTCTCCGACGAGGCATTCGTCGTCCGGAAGGCTCTCGCAGGCCTCGGCGCCTGCGACCAGCGCACTCACGACATCGGTGAAGGCGTTGTACTCGGAGTAGCCGAGCGTACCGGGGTCGAGCGTGATGCCCTGAGTGCAGGTGAGAGAGCCGTCGACATCCGCGCAGGTTTCACCGGGATTGCGCCGGACTTCCCATTTCCCGTCATCATTGAGCCAGGCCACGAGCAACGCATCCGTTTCGTCGTTGTCATCGAAGTCCCAGAACACGGCCTGTGGCACGTCTTCCTGGCTTAGCCACTCACCGAACAAAGCCTGGTAAGCCCCGTAGTAGTCGGTGCTGCTGAGGGTCGTGAGTTCCTGATCGAGATTGAAGCCCGTCCGCTCGTCATCGAAGAATCCGTCGAGCAGGAAATTGGGGTTCGTCGCCGCGTCGCCGAAAAGGCCGAAAGGAAACTGGGTCGTCGAGGACAGACCGCTGCTGTTCGGTTGCGCGGTGAAGAGTGTGGAGAACGACAACCCGTCGCCCGCGACCGCCGACACGAACTCGTCCCCGACACCGAAGCCAAGATCGATCGAGAACCCGGACAGCGCCTGCCCCGTCACATTGATGAGACGTCCGAAAACCTGGTAGACTGACGCAGCGTCGTCAGTCGCGTCGCTCACATCAAAGACAAGGTCCACAGGCTCGAGACCGGTCACCTGCTGCTTGATCCGCTTGCCGCTCTGGAATCCGCTCGTGCAGGTCGCAGTCGAGGAGGCCATGATGCAGCCGTCAAGCATTATCGAACTCGGGCCGGCGCCGGTATCGAGGTAGGACTCGTTGATGACCTTGATCCCGGGTGCGTCGGATTCCGGCGGCGTGAACACGATTTGGCCGCTCGACTCCGCTCCGGCCGGAACCGTGCCATCAGACTCGAGCGGTTGATCGTAGATGACGCTCGCGCCCGTCTCGAAGTCGTCAGGGCTCTCTCCGACATCGACATTCGATGTGTTCCAGCCCGTTATCGTCGCGGCGCCCGCTGCAAGCGGCATCAACGCCGCGAGACTGCCGGCGATCATTGTCCCGAGGTATTTGTTCCTGTTCTTCACTTTCACTCACTCCTTGAAACGGTGCTAAGTCGATAAGGGGGCCCTTGCAGCAACATCAGGTGCCTCCCCCCGGACACCAAATGCATACGAATCCGCATATATTTTGATACGTATATGGGATTCGCCGGTCAACAGTTGATGAATGTCAATTCGGCCGGCCCAAGACGCCTGGCGTTCGAAAAGCGCAGGAAACGGGTCGCGGAGCCGATGCAGGTGGCATATTCCGGGGATCAGGAGAAATGAGCCATGACCGACCGTACGCCACCCGCGAACGCCTACTATTACAAACTGATGCGGCGGGCGATCGACCGGATCGACTCCGAGGACGGGCGCGACCTGAGCCTCGAGGAGATCGCGCGCGAGGCAGGGCTCAGCCCCGCGCACTTCCAGCGCGTCTTCAGCCGCTGGGCGGGTGTGTCGCCGAAACGGTTTCAGCAGTTCCTGACGCTCGAGCACGCCAAGGCGCTTCTGGCCGAGCGGCATACGACGCTCGACACGGCCGTGGACGTCGGGCTGTCGGGAACCGGGCGGCTGCACGACCTTTTTCTGCGCTGGGAGGCGATGAGCCCGGGACGCTACGCGGCGGCGGGCCATGGCCTCGAAATCTGCTGGGGCTGGTTCGACAGCCCCTTCGGAGCCGCGCTCGTCATGGGCACCGACAGGGGCATCTGCGGGATCGGCTTCGGGTCCGAGGCCGGCGAGGAGGCGACGATGACGGATCTCGTGTCGCGCTGGCCCGAGGCACGCTTCACCGAAGACCCCGAGCGGCTGCGGCCCTGGGCGCTTTCCGCCTTCGGCGCCGAGCGCGTCGGCGAGACGCCGCTCTTCCTCATCGGCGCACCCTTCCAGATCAAGGTCTGGGAGGCGCTGCTGCGCGTGCCGACCGGCCATGTCACGACCTATTCGGACATCGCCCGCGCCATCGGCCATCCGAACGCCGTCCGCGCCGTGGGAACGGCGGTGGGGCGCAATCCGATCGGCTGGCTGATCCCGTGCCACCGGGCGCTACGGAAGTCGGGCGGGCTTGGCGGATATCACTGGGGCCTGCCGGTCAAGCGCGCGATGCTCGCCTGGGAGTCCGCGGAGACCGCGTGATATTGCCTATCAGGGCATGACCGAATGAGGTATGTCAGTGACGGGCGCCATGCGTCCCCATCAAGGCATTGAAATCGAGCACGACCGAGAGGACTCCGATGATCGCACTCAAGAAACCCATGATCCTGGCCGTCGCGGGCGCGATGGCGCTGACGGCCTGCACGTCGACAAGTGGAAACCAGACCGAGATCGGGGCGGCCACCGGCGCCGTGCTCGGCGGTCTGTTCGGCGCCTCGCGCGATGGCGACAACAACGCGCTCAAGACCGCCGCAGGCGCGGCCGTCGGCGCGGCGATCGGCGGTGCGATCGGCCAGCAGCTCGAACGGCAGAAGGCCGAGCTTGACCAGAGCTTCGCGAGCAACGAGATCGACGTGATCAACACCGGCTCCGAGCTGATCGTGCGGATGCCGAACGCGATCCTGTTCGACGTGGACAGCGCGTCGCTGCGCGGCGACCTTCGGTCGGACCTCAACGTGCTGGCCGGGAACCTTCTGCGTTACCCGGACTCGACGGTTTTCGTGACGGGCCACACCGACAACACCGGGGCGGCCTCCTACAACCAGGACCTGTCGCAGCGGCGCGCCCAGTCGGTCGCGTCGGTTCTGACCTCGGGCGGCGTCAATCCGGGCCGTCTCGTGGTCTCTGGGCGCGGCGAGGATCAGCCGATCGCATCCAACCTCACGGCGGAGGGGCGGCAGCTCAACCGTCGGGTGGATATCACGATCCGGCCGAACACCTGATCTGCCGACAGCCGATGAAGGCCGGGTCCGCGAGACCCGGCCTTTTTTCGTTGTTCCCCCTCCGGGGCGGTCATATGTTCTCGCCAATTCAGCGAGGACGCATGCCGTTTCAGAAGGTTCAGAGCGAAAAGCTGGCGCTCGCCGTCGTGCGGCAGATCGAACAGCTCATCCTCCGTGGGATTCTCCGGCCGGGCGAACGGCTCCCGTCCGAGCGCGAGCTGTCGGAACGCATGAACGTCTCGCGACCGAGCCTGCGCGAAGCGGTGTCGGAGCTGCACAAGCGCGGGCTTCTCGTGACCCGTCCGGGGTCGGGCATCTACGTGGACGAGACACTGGACGCGCATTATCCGCCGGCGCTCCTCCGCCTGTTCTCCACCCATGACGAAGCCGTTCTCGACTACATCGCGTTCCGCCGGGACATCGAGGGGATCGCGGCGGAGCGGGCCGCGACGCTTGGATCGGAGACCGATCTTCAGGTGATCGGCGCCGTGTTCGACAAGATGGAAGCGGCGCATTCCAAGCGGAACCCATCCGAGGAGGCGGGGCTCGACGCGCAATTCCACATGGCGATCATCGAGGCCTCGCACAACGTCGTCATGCTGCACATGATGCGCGGAATGTTCGAGCTCCTGGCCGAGGGCGTCTTCTTCAACCGCCAGGTCATGTTCAAGCAACGCGCGACACGGGACATGCTTCTGGACCAGCATCGCGCCATCAACGATGCGGTCCAGCGACGCGACGCCGAAGCCGCCAAGGCCGCCGTCGCCGCGCACCTGACCTTCGTCGAGGAATCGCTGACGGCGCAGCGCAAGGCCGAGCGGAACGAAGAGATCGCACGGATGCGCTACGAACACGAGCAATCGCGCTGAGGTGCTCCCCGGCTCCTGTCGAGAAGCGGATCCCGTAAAAGACGAAACCCGGCCGCCAGGCCGGGCTTCGTGTCTTCGGGTCGAGGCCGGCTCAGTGCAGCTTGGCGTCGACCGTCGCGATCGCGTCGTCGATGAGGGTTCCCGCCTCTTTCGCGTTCATGGCCTTGGCGATGACATCGCCGGCGGCCGCCACGGCGATCTGCGCGGCGCGATCGCGAACCTCCTTGATGGCGGCGGCCTCCGCCGAGGTGATCTGATCCTCGGCGGCCTTCAGCCGTCGCTCGATCGACCGGGCCAGATCGGCCTTCGCCACCTCGGCCGCCGCCTCGGCCTCCTGCTTGGCGTGGGCGACGATGCGGTCGGCCTGCGTCTTCACCTCGTCCTGCTTGCGTTCGTAGCTCGCGAGGACCGTCTGCGCTTCCTCGCGCAGCGCGCGGGCCTCGTCGAGATCGGCGCGGATCTGCGCCGCCCGCTTGTCGAGCAGTCCGCCGATGATCCCCGGTACCTTGAAGTAGACGACGACCCCCAAAAAGATCAGGAAGGCGATGAGGACGATGAAGTCGGTGTTGGTGAGCTTGTAGAACTCGGCCGAGAAGATGTTCTTGGTCGCGGCCGCGGCGGGCGTCGCCGCGACGACGGCGGCGAGGGTCAGGATAAGTCTCTTCATCGCGTCACCCCTTGATCCGCTGCGCGACGGCGTCGGACACCGCCTTGTCTTCGGCGGAGAAGCCCATCGCCGAGACGATGTCTCGCGCGACGTCCTTCGAGACCTCGTCGATCGCGGCGAGTGCGCCGTCGCGGATCTCTCCGATGCGCTTTTCGGACTCCGCCGATTTCGCCGCGATCTCGGCGTCGGCCTTGGCCGTCGCGGCGTCGAGGTCGGCCTGGATCCCGGCCCGGGCCTCGGCGATGATCTTCTGCGCCTCGGCACGGGCGTCGGCCAGCGCCTTGTCGTAGGCGGCCTCGGCCTCCCGCGCCTTGAGCTTCAACTCTTCGGCCGCGGCGATGTCGTTGGTGATCGTGCCCGACCGTTCGGCGAGCACGTCGCCGATCCGCGGCAGCGCCACGCGGGTCAGGATCAGGTAGATCGCCACGAGCGTGACGACCAGCCAGAAGATCTGGTTGGGAAAGGTCGAGAAGTCGAGCTGCGGGAGGCCCGTCGCCGCGTCTTCCGTCCCTGGTGCTTCGGTTGCCATCGGTCCTGCCTCGTTCCTTCAGGGGACACCGGATGCACCGGGACGATGCATCCGGCCGTAAGGATCGCGGAGTGACTTAGACGGCGAACATCAGCAGAAGCGCGACGAGGAACGAGAAGATCCCGAGCGCTTCGGCGAATGCGATGCCGATGAAGAGGGTCGCCGTCTGGCCGCCTGCGGCCGACGGATTGCGGAGCGCGCCCGCGAGGAAGTTCCCCGCGACGTTGCCCACGCCGATGGCTGCGGCGCCCGAACCGATGGCGGCGAGGCCGGCGCCGATGAACTGACCCATGCTTGCGATATCGCCTTCCATGTCCTTGATCTCCTTACGGTTGGAATTGGCTGATTGTGTCGAGTTTCCTGACCTCAGTGGTGCGGATGCAGCGCGTCCTTCAGATAGACGCAGGTCAGGATGGTGAAGACGTAGGCCTGGATGGCCGCGACGAGGAACTCGAGCGCGTAGACGGCGACCATGCCGCCGATGGCGATGGGCGCGATGAGCGCCGCGCCCGCGAAGGCCGCGAAGACCTTCATGACGGCGTGGCCGGCCATGATCGCACCCGCGAGACGGACGGAGTGGCTGACCGGGCGCACCATGAACGAGATGATTTCGATCACCGCGAGCACGGGGCGCAGCGCCAGCGGCGCCGACGAAACCCAGAAGAGGCTGAGGAACGTGGTGCCGTTCTTGAGGAAGCCGACGACCACCACCGTGAGGAACACGGCAAGCGCCATGACGGCCGTCACCGCGATGTGCGAGGTCGGGCTGAAGCTCGTGGGGATCAGCGCCAGCGCGTTGGCGAATAGGATGAAGAGGAACAGAGTGAAGATGTAGGGGAAGAACTTCACGGCGTCCTTGCCGGCGACGTCCTCGACCATCTTGTAGATGAACCCGTAGGCAAGCTCGGCGACGGACTGGGTCCGGGACGGGACGATGGCGCGGCCGCGGGTGCCGAGGACCATCAGGGCCGCGACCGACAGGATCGCGAGAAACATCCAGAGGGTCGAGTTGGTGACCGTGTACCAGTGAACATCGTCGCCACCGAAGAGCGGCTTGACGATGAACTGGTCCATCGGGTGAAAAACGAGCCCGCCTGTCGCCTCTTCCGCCACGTGTCAGTCCTCTTTCTTCTCGGCCTCGTCGGCCAGCCCCCGGTCCTGGATCTCCCGCGCCGAGCGGACCATCGTCTTCACTCCGGCGGCGAAGCCCAGCAATGTGAACAGCACCAGGAAGACGGGCATCGTCCCGAAGAGGGTGTCGAGCCCGTACCCGATGCCGAAGCCGATCATGAGACCGGCAACCAGCTCGATCACCATCCGCCAGGCGAGCTGGGCCTGGGAATAGTGCTCCTGCGTGTGGGGCTTCGGCGCGTTCGCCCCCTTGGCCTTCGCGATCCGCTCCTCGAGCGCCTTCAGGCGGTCGGTCTCGCGGTCGTCGGCCATGGGCAGAAACCCCTCGGACAGTCGCAGGATGTCTAGGGAGGGCCGGTTGCGGAGTCAACACGCGGCGTCCGAACTCGGACACAGGGCCAAGCCTCTGAAATGCATGAGATAAAGCGTCAACACGCGGCGCGGCGGATGCGGCAGATTGGCCGCTCGGCACGACTGTTGCCCGAACCGGCATATTCAACCTTCCGGTTGACGAACGGGGCCGGGCGGCGCAAGGGGACGGGATGACCGACCGGCTGGACACCGTCTTCTCGGCCCTCGCCGACCGCACGCGGCGCCGGATCCTCGTGATGCTGCTCGAGGACGACATGGCGGTGACCGACGTGGCCGAACCGTTCGAGATGTCGCTCGCGGCGATTTCCAAGCACCTCGTCGTGCTGGCCGAGGCGGGCCTCATCAGCCGCGAAAAGCGCGGGCGCGTGACGTGGTGCAAGCTGGAACCCGACGCGATGCGGGACGCGAGCCACTGGATGCAGAGTTTCGGGCAGTTCGACCGGATGGACTTCGACGCCTTCGAGCGTTTCCTCGAGGCGGAACTGGGCGGAGAGACCTGAGGGGGCTCTGCCCCCGTCGCGCCGGGGCGCGACTCCCCCGGGATATTTCCGGCTCGATGGAGGCGCGGCGGGCGGGTGCAATGCCGGCCGTGCGGTTGGACAGTTCCGGCACCAGCGCGACGCCGGGACGGCC